>DATDKN010000208.1:0-5134 GCA_036519995.1 Terrimicrobium sp.
TGTAGATCCGCCACGCCACTCCGGTAAGATCAGAGCCAGTCCAGAACAAGATTGTTAGCTTTAAATAGCTAGTAAAGTCGTTGAATCGTTGCCAGACGTCGGCCCCCATGCATGGATCTCCTGCTGCCGCATCGGCACTAAGTCAATACACGCGGCGAACATCGCACGCGATGAGCGCATCATTTCCTTGCTTCTGGAATAACACTCAGGGTCTGCGGCTGGCCATGCCGTTGGATGACAACTTTGACCGGCTGGCCGATTTTGGCCGAGTCCAGAGCGTAGGTGTAATCATAGATGTTCGTGATCTTCTGTCCGGCGAACTCTACAATTACGTCTCCAGCCTTCAGGCCGGCTCGATCGGCGGGGCTATCGCCGCGAACTCCCGCAAGTTTTACCCCCGAAATCTCGATTGTATAATCCGGGATAGAGCCGATGTAGACGCGCAGCTCTTCTCTCCCTCCGCTTGGGCTGCTTCGTTCGACTTTCACGAAATCGGGCCTGGTCGCTGCGCTGGCCAGATCGGAAGCGAGCGCGCTGGCGAAACGACTGATGCGCGCCAATCCCTCGTAGTTCAGAGTGTCGGCTGTGTCGGTGGGTCGGTGGTAGTCCTCATGAGAACCTGTGAAGAAATTCATGAAGGGTATTTCCTTGAGATAAAAGGCCGTGCTGTCGGTCGGCAGATACGGGTCGTCCTGTAAGATGAGCTGAAAGCCCGCGACCACATTACGTTTTTCGAGAAGTTTGTTCCAGCTCAACGAAGACCTGATCCCCTGAATGCTGAGTTTGTTTTCGCGCAGGCGACCGACCATGTCGAAATTCAGGTAGGCAACGATTTGGTCGAGTGAAACCTTCGGGTGTTCGGCATAAAAAGATGAGCCGATGAGGCCGATTTCTTCCCCTGACCAGAAGGCGAAAATTATTCCGCGTTCGCCGCCAGGGCTGTTCTTCCGCTGCTGAGCGAGTGTCTGAGCCATGGCGAGGACGACAGCCGCGCCCGACGCATTATCATCGGCACCGTAATGAATGGCGGTTTCCTCCCCTTTTCGTTTCATAGCTCCGACTTCGCCATGGCCCAGATGATCATAATGAGCGCCGGCCAGGAGATATTGCGGAGGCGTTGCCACCGCCGGAGTGGAAGGTGGCAGAATCCCGATCACATTGCGGTCCGTTCTGCGAATGCGCTCAACGGCGGTCGTCAGCCTGACAGTCACGCCGGGAAGGACAAAGCTGCTCTCACCATGAGGATCTTCCCTGTCCAACTGGGATTGGATCACCTTGAGGTTCTTCCCCGCGGCGGCGAACAGAGCCTCAGCTGTCTTGAGCGAGATCGAGGCCGCCGGAATGGCTGAGTCGGTCATTCCGGCATCGAAGGCGATCGAAACCAGCTCGCCCGCTCCCGGCGAGTTCGGACCTGTCACGACGAGCAGTGCCTTGGCCCCATTCTCGCGAGCGATAAGTGCTTTGTAACGCAATCCAGCGTAGCGGTTGAGATCGGCGCGGCGTTCCGGGGAGACACTCTCGGGCGCATAGCGAAAGACCAAGACGATCTTGTCCTTTGCGTCGACTCCCGCATAAGAATCGTACCCTTTGCCTTCCTTGCCGGGTACGCGAAGACCGTATCCAGCGAAGACGACCTCCCCACCGACTGAGCCATTCCCGCTAAAGGCTAGCGGGAGGAAGTCCTTCTCCACTATGAAGGCGGAAGCTCCGCTCCCTTTGGTTTCAAGGAGCAGCGAGTTCTTTTCAGGCAAGACACGCACGCCCGCCGAAAACTCAAACTCCTGGAAAAACGTTCCGTTGTCGCCGCCTGGCTCAAGTCCAGCTTTTTGCAATTCACTGGCAAGATAGTCGGCAGCGAGACGAGCGCCGTCACTGCCCGTCATGCGACCTGCCAATTCTTCGGAAGCCAAAAATTCCACCGTGCGGCGAAGGTCGACGGCTGGAGATGCAGCAGGCGTGCTGGCAGGTTCCCGGCCACGAAGCAGCGCGAGCGAGCTCAGCAGGATCAGAAATGCGATGCGCGGGGGTCGGTTGTGTTTCATGGATTAGCGGCTGGCCGCTTGCCGTAGCGGGGCTCGAGCGAGCTCGCCTTGAGCCGCTTCATGGTGCCAATCGGCAATGAAGATTTGGGGGGTGCCGTCCTCCGTTCGGCCGGAAGCCCAACTAAGCTTGCGTCCGTCCGAAGCGAAAACTGGTAAGCCGTCGAATCCATCAGTGAAGGTGACGCGGATGGGTTCGCGCTTTCCTTCGGCATCGACGATGAACAATTCGAAATTCGAAAAGCCGAGTTTGTTGGACGTAAAGATCACATATTCGCCCGACGGATGGTAAAACGGCGCCCAGGAAATCGATTGGAAATCGGTCACACGCCGCACATCGGAGCCATCCGTCTTCATGGTGTAGATGTCGGCGTTCATCCCGCTGGGATCGAAACGCCGCCAAATGATGCGCTGGCCATCGGGCGAGAAAAATGGCCCACCGTCGTATCCCGGCGCGTGAGTGAGCCGGCGCTGGTCAGAGCCATCGCCATTCATGAGATAAATTTCTCCAAAGTGGGCTGGGTCGACCTCGTACTGCTTTCGATCGTTCGGCGATAGCTTCCCGAGTGGAAATGCGTCGCGCAGGCTGGTAAAGACGATTTGTCTCCCGTCGGGAGAAAAAGAACCCTCGGCGTCGTAGCCGGGTGCATCTGTCAGACGGTGCGTTGCGCCACCGTCGAGCTCCGTCGCGAAAATGTCCATGCTGTCATCGTAATCCCACGAATATCGCCGCTGCTTGCCGGAGGCGCGAAACCCGAGTTCGAGCCGCTGCTTCTCGATTGCTTCCGAGTCAAGATGCGTCGATGCGAAAATGACTTGCTGAGCGTCGGGTCGAAGAAAGCCGCAGGTGGTCTTTCCGACGCCGGAGGAGACTCGACGAACATCCCCAGTTTCGAGATCGAGAAGATAGATTTGGCAAAACGGATTTTCGGCTTCGCGCTCACTCTGAAAAATGAGCGTCTTGCCATCCTTTGAGAAGTAGCCTTCGCCGCTTCGCTTGCCTTCGTAGATCAATTGGCGCGGATTGGAGATGAAGCGAGCTTCCTCCGCAGCCGGGCCAGCGCAGAGCACTCCCGCCAGTGCCAAGGTCGCCGAGATGAAAACGCTGAGAAGTTGCATGGTGTCACTCCTGATGCGCCGCGATGTGAAGCGGTCATTAGCCACGCACATCCTTTAGCTGCTGAGGTCCATTAGCTCCATTCGAGGCAAAAGCAATCCCAACCGGATTGCATTATGCAAGTGAACGCCGATCCTCGAGCCTGGCGCGAGATCTCGAAAACTCGGCAAGCGGTGCTCGAGTCGGCGACGCCACTGGCACATCTAGCGGTTCTCCTCCCCTACGGCCGGGCCGCAAGCAAAATCGGTCCTGCACGTAAAACTCCCAGAGTAGCGCTCGATCCTTGGGCCACGCTCATTGCCGATTTCGTTATGGCGCTAAGGGCTTCAGATGTTTGAGAAACCATTCTGTCGCCAGCCGCGCTACCGCCTCGAGCTTGCCTGGCTCCTCGAAAAGATGCGTCGCCCCGGGGATGACTTCGAGGCGTTTCTCTCCGCGAAGGTCTGCGAAGGATTCGCGGTTCCACGTGAGCACCTGACGATCGGCTTCTCCGACGATGAGGAGCGGTGGTGCGGCAACTTCCGCCAGCACTCCGGCGGCCATGTCGGTCCGGCTGCCGCGGCAGACGATCGCCCGGACGGCTTGCGGTCGCTCCACCGCTGCCACCAGCGCAGCAGCTCCTCCCGTGCTCGCGCCAAAGTAGCCCAGCCGGGCACCGCGAATGTCGCTTTGCGTCAGCAACCAGTCGGTCGCAGCCAACAGCCGCTGGGAAAGAAGGGAGATGTTAAAACGCAATCGTCCTGCGCGAAGGTCAATCATCTCCTCCTCCTTTGTGAGGAGGTCGAAGAGCAGCGTGCCCAGATCCGCACCGTTCAGCACCCCGGCGACGAAATTATTGCGCGGACTAAATCGGCTGCTGCCGCTCCCATGCGCGAAGACCACGACACCGTTCGCCTCGGTCGGCATGGTGAGGTTGCCGTCCAGCATCACGTCGCCGATAGGAAAGTGAACTTCGATCGACCTCATGGCACCTGTAGAAATAAATCCACAGATTTCACCGATTGCCACAGATGAATTCGGCCAGCCACCGGGCGCCAATGCGAGTCAGACAGTCGGCTGTCACGGCCTCTTAGGAGCTCTCGCTCGACGATAATCGATGAAGCTTGTCAAGTTTCACCGCTTCACCGCCGAAGCTCATTTGTGCTAATCGATGTAATCTGTGGATCATCAACCATCAACTTACAAACATGCCCGCTTACGCCGTCGCGCAGCCGCACCGGATAGCTGCGCCCGAACGCCAGATTGAGGATATCCCGCCATTTGCCGGCTCCTTTCGATCGCACAGTCGATCTGGCTGGCGCATGCCCCTCTCAACGAACAAAGGGCGTGTTTCCGATCTGCTGGCGATCGTGAATGTATCCGCGCGCCGCCAGTGAGTATCGACCGGTTGCGGATCTCCGGCGACGCCGCGTACGACCCTGTTCGATATGGCAGGTGCCAAGAAGGATCGGACTTCAATTCTTATCTCGGCATCGACCGGACGCAACCAAACCGCGGATGCGAGAGATTTTTACTCGCCCTCCTTGAATCAAGCGAGACTGACGATTCGTAAGCCATTTTTAGGGCTCACGGCATCGATTAGTTTCTGATCGATCTAACAAGGCAACAAGGCACTCGAGCATCATACCGAAGCCTGCTTACGCAGCACGTTAACCACGAAGTCTGCAAGAGCCGTTGGAGATAGTCGAGAGTTCCACCACTTGGGTGTTTCTACATGCAGTCTCTTTAGATTGTCAGGGTCTTGGAGGAGTCGATGAAGGACTTGATCGACGTTACGCCAGTCATTGACAAAGACAAACGGAACATTCCGATAGAACCAGGTGGGAGGAAGCTTGCCCGATACAATGACCGACCCCACACTTGCAGCTTCGTAGTGCCTGAAGGTCTCTAAGGATGTCCCCCTTGGTGCAAGGCAGATTTTGGAGTTGGCCATTTCCTTCATATAGTTCTCGGGAGTCATCACCCTACCACCTTCGGC
>DATDKN010000209.1:0-2430 GCA_036519995.1 Terrimicrobium sp.
GAGAACGCCTGCCAGGCTCCAGCTGCCACGACGAAGGGAAAGACAAGCTCCGCAAAGGAGATAAGCCTTCGTCGCATTTCGGGCGGAGACTATCTGATCCGATAGTTTTGTGTCAACTTGGGCAGGCTGATGAAATCCTTCGACAGTGCTCAGGATGAACGGTTAAGAAATAGTTTGATGTCTGCCATTCCGCTCGTGGTGAGTCCGTCGAACCATCAATCGCCTCGCCAGGAATCGTGCTCGTGATGCGTGATCGTGCTCGTTTTACGAACACGAGCCACGAACACGAACAACGAATCCACTCCTCGCCTCTACCCGCCCAACTCCGCGCGCAGCATTTTCGCCGCCTCTACCATCGACTTTAGCTTGCCGAAGGCGACGTCGCGGGCCAGGTACTTCATGCCGCAATCGGGCGCGAGGATCACATTCTCTGCCTTTACGTAGGGCAGCGCGCGTTTGATGCGTGCGACGACCGTCTCCGGGGATTCGACCGCCATGTCGTTGAGATCGAGGCAGCCGACCATGATCTTCTTTCCCTCGAGCCTCGCGAGCACCGAGCAGTCGAGCTTGGACTGCGCCGTCTCGACCGAGATTTGTTTGCAGGTGCAACCGGCCAGCTCGGGCAGAAAGGAGTAGCCCGACGGGCGCTGATGGATGATCGCTGCGTAGCCGAAGCAAATGTGCACCGCCGTGGTGCCTGTAATGCCCTCGAGCGCTCGGTTGAGCGCGCCCAGCCCATACTGGCGAGCTTTCTCGGGCCGCGCCTGCATATAGGGCTCGTCGATCTGCACGATGTCTGCGCCGGCGGCAAAGAGGTCACGGATCTCCTCGTTTACCGCGGCCGCGTAATCCATCGCCGCCTCTTCTTCGTTCGGATAGTAGTCGTTCTGCGCCTGCTGGCTCATCGTGAACGGGCCCGGCACCGTCATCTTGACCACCTTCTTCGTGTGCATCCGTAGAAATTTTAGGTCATCGACCTCCACTGGGCGCTTGCGCTGGATCCTACCAACGATTCGCGGAACGGGATTCGGATGGCCCGAGCGATCGAGCGCTGTGCCGGGGTTGTCGATGTCAACGCCGTCGAGCGCGGTCGCGAAGCGGTTGGAATAGCTCTCGCGCCGGATCTCGCCGTCGGTGATAATGTCGAGCCCGGCCTCCTCTTGCGCGCAGATCGCAAGCAAGGTTGCGTCGTCCTGCGCTTCCTCGAGCCACGGCTCGGGGATGCGCCAAAGCTCCTTCGCGCGCACGCGCGGTGGGAAGCGACCGGCGAGCTTCCGGCGATCGATCAACCATTCCGGCTGTGGGTAACTACCGACCAGCGTGGTGGGGAACAGCATGGACCTTCTCCTTTTTGTACTATTGTACTTGAGAGTTTTTGCACCTTCCAATTTTTTTTGGGCAGTCCGTAGCTCTTGGGCTACAGGCACAAATCTTATCATCGCGCCAAGACGCCAAGAACGCTAAGTGACAAACGAAAGTCCGTCATCCCAAGCGAATGCGAGAGATCTGGAGAAAGATTTCTCCTTTCGGTCGAAATGACAACGCGTGCCCTTTGCGCCTTTGCGCGAGTCACTCCGACGTAGTTTGGCTTCGCCGCGCTAAGAATACGTGGCTGATCACAGGCCAAGCAAATCTGGACCAGACCTCTCTTAAAAAGGAAAGCGTGTCAAGGCCTTTTCTGTTCTTGCCAACCTATTCGCTGATGTGGTTACAATGTAACAACGACGGAGATTCTAATGAAAAGCCGTATTGTTCAGATTGGCAATTCACGGGGCATACGTCTGCCGAAGGTACTGCTAGAGGAAGCCCAGCTCGCGGACGAGGTTGAACTGCAAGCCGAGCCAGGACGCATCGTGATTCGCAGAGGAAACCGTCCCCGCGCGGGCTGGGCGGCTGCTGCGCGAAGAATGCGCGAGCGGGATGACGACCGGCTCCTTGATCCAACAACGCCCACACGGTTTGACGAGAAAGAGTGGAAGTGGCGGTAGAGCGTACGGAGCCAGAGCGAGGAGAGGCCTATTTGGTTCAGGTTGATTCGACGCGGGGAAGCGAGATCCGTAAGACACGGCCCTGCCTCGTTGTCTCCCCAGACGAGTTGAATCACCATCTTCGCACAGTGATCGTTGCGCCGATGACAACCGGAGGGCACGCGTACCCATGACGCGTCCAATGTCGTTTTCAATGCCGCGGTGGATTCGTTGCCATCGACCAGCTCCGCACGGTTGATACTGAGCGACTGGTGAAGCGGCTCGGCCGCCTGGCTCCCACCCCTCTGAGGGCGGCGTTGGCAGTTCTGCAGGAAATGTTTGCGCCCTAGGTAAGTGCTGGGCTGACCCGTTGCTTCAGACCAATCGCTAGAAGCGCGGCTGAGCTTCAACGTTTAGACGCCATAGCAGACGCTATGCCGGAGTTCGACATTACTAAAAAATC
>DATDKN010000210.1:0-5338 GCA_036519995.1 Terrimicrobium sp.
GAGTCAGTCCTACCTGGCCCAGGTGGCGGAAGGCAGAATCCTTCCGAAAACAGGAGTGCTGGAGCTAACCGAGGATACTGCTGTTTTTGAGGACGGAACCGGTGAGAGGATTGGCGCGATTGTTTTCGCGACGGGATACGACTTGAACTTGCCATTCTTGGCGCAGGATATTCGGCAGATCATCAATGCAGATGGCAAGCACATTGATTTGTACCGCCATACGTTTCATCCGCGCTTGCCCAATCTGGCTTTTGTCGGTCTCTATGTGCAAATTGGGCCGTACTTTCCGGTGCTGGAACTTCAGGCGCGGTGGGTCGCTATGGTGTGGGGTGGAATCAGGCCGTTGCCAACCGGCGAAAGGATGATGGAGGGGATTCGAGAATTTCAGGAATGGAAAAGGATTCACGATGAGACACTGTTCCACGAGATGGCCATCATGCTGTCGGATGAAGCCGGTGTTTCTCCCGCACTAGATGAACATCCAGACCTTTCCAAGGCTCTGCTCTTTGGCCCTTTGGCATCTTCGCAGTTTAGACTCGACGGACACGGGCGGTCCCCAGATGCGGCCGAAGAAATCCTGGCCGCGGCTTCCAGCTTCGGTAACATCACGTCGCCCGATCTCACTGACGAGCAGATGGCTGGCTTGGCGATGGTCGCTGAAACCGGGAAAGACCCGTCGCTAACCGCATTGCTCGCAACATTGCAGCAAAGAAGTCAACCGAACGCCTAAAGAGTGCTGTCCCGCCGCGCTCCGGTAGTCGTGGTTGCTTCCAGTTAGCCGCATTCGCGCACCTTCAGACGCGGCCACCTGATAAATTGTAGCGGCGATGGCCTCATCGCCGAGGGGAGTCGTAGCGACGTGTCCCCACGGTCGAGGCCCCCGGCGGTGGGGAGACCGCCGCGTCTAATCGGCTTTCGAGCGCGAGCGCTCGGCCGGAGGATGGAAAGAGCCGCACATCGTGATATCTTGTGGCAAAGAACTCACCTTAACCTGGAAGAAGTATGCCCGTCTACGAATATGCCTGTCGCAAATGCGGAGAGAAATTTTCCGAAGTCATGACCATGAAGGAACATGAGACCAGGAAAGTTTTGTGTCCCAAATGTCAAAGCAACGATCTGGAGAAGATCATTGAGCCTTTCTTTGCCAAGACGGCTAGAAAGAGCTGAGTGCGATTGCCGTGAAGGCTCGAAGGATTAAAGTGCATCGGCGGGGAAAACCGAGAGCCGCCCACAAGGCCCGACGTAGGTCAGTGGCAAAGTCACTTCCGGTCGGAAAGCAAGATGCCGAGATTCCCAAGCGCTGGGTCTGGCACTATGAAAAGCTTTCGTCGCTTCGCGAACGGTTGCTCGAAGAGCGGAAGGAACGACTGAACGAGGTCGCTCAGCCATTGGAAATTCACAGTATGAGTCAGGCCGATTCTGCCACGGACGAGTTTGACCATGAGCTCGCGCTCAGCCGGCTCTCCGTTGACCAGGATGCGCTCTATGAGGTGGAAGCAGCCATGAACCGCATTCTGAGAGGAAAATACGGGATCTGCGAGCAAACGGGCAAGCCGATCCCCGCAGGCCGTCTGAAGGTGCTTCCTTGGACTCGCTATTGCACGGAAGTGGCCACTCGCCTGGAGCGGGCTGGAACTATCGCACCGGCGCAGCTCGGACGGCTTGGTCGCGCGCGCCATGATTCTGATGGTGATTGAATCTCCCTTGTGAAAAGTCGCTCCACGTCGATTTTGACACTATAGACAGGAATTGGGTTCGAAGGCGCTCATGGCGCTCTTGAGATGCTATGGAACTCTCAAGACTAACGCGACGAACTGAATGGAGCTGGGTCATCCAACCGACGGGCGCGATGCGGGTTCCTGTCGTGATTTTTGGCAGCGAAATTCTGGTGTCTCGAATGGATGAGAAGGTATGGGTGCAAGCGTCCAACGTAGCTGCGTTGCCGGGCATCCAGCAAAGCGTCTTTGTGATGCCGGATGCTCATTCAGGCTACGGGTTTCCGGTGGGTGGCGTAGCGGCCTTCGATGCAGATAACGACGGAGTCGTTTCCGCGGGCGGTGTCGGCTTCGATATTTCATGCGGAGTGCGCACGTTGCTGACAGGTCTACACGTCGAGACTATCCAGCGGGCGCCGCAAAGGGTCGCCGATGCGCTGGCGCGCGACATCCCAGCGGGACTTGGCGGGGGCGGATCGATCCGAATGGAGACGGGTGACATCGACGCCATGCTCCTTGGCGGAGCGAAATGGGCGGTGGATCGGGGATATGGAACTCCGGAGGACCTGAACCGAATCGAGGAGCGCGGATGCATTCAAGAGGCTGCTCCCAAACACGTCTCGAGCGAAGCCAAGCGCCGCCAACGCAACCAGATGGGAACATTGGGTTCGGGCAACCATTATCTCGAAGTCCAAAAAATCGTGGAGATCTTTGACCACGATATTGCGACCGTCTTTGGCCTCCACGAGGACGAGGTGGTCGTTACGATTCACTGTGGATCCCGCGGGCTGGGTCACCAGATCGGAACCGACTACCTGCGCGAGATGAATGCTGAGGCGGACCGCCTTGGCGGGATATTTCCTGATCGTGAATTAGCCTCAGCCCCCATTCATTCAGAGCTTGGTGAAAGGTATTTGGGGGCCATGAGAGCCGGCATCAACTGTGCTCTGGCGAATCGGCAGCTGCTGGCTCATCTCGCACGACAGGTCTTCCGGCGGTTATTTCCTGAAGCCGAACTCAAGCTGCTCTACGACGTCTCCCACAATACCTGCAAGACGGAGCAGCACACGCTTGGCGGCAGACCCGTGGACCTTTACGTTCACAGAAAAGGTGCGACACGCGCTTTCGGCCCTGCCCATCCCCAATTGCCTGCTGAGTTTCAGAACGTCGGCCAACCCGTATTGATTGGCGGCAGCATGGGCACCTCGTCGTTTATTCTGGCCGGCAGCAAACCGAGCGAAGGCGATGCCTTCAGCTCGGCTATTCACGGCGCAGGTCGAGCCATGAGTCGGCATGAGGCCGCACGCAAATGGCAAGGGCGCCAGATAGTCAACGAGCTCGCCAGCCGGGGCATTCTCGTCCGATGCAAGTCGATGCGTGAAATCGCAGAGGAGGCGCCCGGAGCGTACAAGGACGTGACGCTCGTCGTCGAGAGTGCCGTCGAGGCGCGTCTGGCAAAGTTGGTCGCCCGGGTCGAGCCACTGGTCTGCGTTAAGGGTTAATAAAACGAAGGAAGATGCGTGTTTTTCCCTGTCGGCCGCCCAAACCAGCACCGCTACGGATAAAATGTGCGAGCTGATTGACTTTGTGACGAGCGCCACACATCCTTTGATTAACCTGAGAGCGAACCAGCTAATGGAATAGAGCTGCCTCGACTTTCAAGGTCACCTTGCAATGCCTCAAAGACCCAATAGCGCCGGGACGACACGAAAAGACCGGCTGATACACGAGCATGTTCACGACCCTTACCAAAGTCCCTCCAAACTACCCGAACCCACGGTATGCCCGGTCTGTGGAGCAATGTACCAGGACGGGCGTTGGCGGTGGATGACGTCACAACCAGATGGCGCTCATCGTCACATCTGTCAGGCGTGTCGCCGGATCCGCGATCAGTACCCGGCTGGGATCATTACGTTGAGTGGAGGCTTCGTTGCCGGCCACAGGAACGACCTCCTTTCTCTGATTCGAAATAACGAGTCTCTGGAGAAGCAGGACCACCCCCTCAACCGAATCATGAGAATCGACCAGCGTTCGGATTCGATCGTCATTACGACCACCGACATCCACCTTCCTCACCGCATCGCTGAAGCACTTCGCGATGCCTACAAGGGCGAACTTGAGATTCGCTACGATAAGGAGGGATATTTCGCACGGGTCGAATGGCGGAGGGAATCTTGAACATTATCGATTTTAGAGGGGCGTTTCCCCAGTGGAGAGATTCTTCGGCGGGAGTGAAAGACAGGGGAAAGGACAAAATGAGTTTCCAAATGCAACGCTGTCGCCGAGGGGCTCGGACAGCGGTCATGACGGTCTTATTAGTCGCAGCCCTTTCGGATATTGGCTGCACCACACTCGGAAAGAGTGGTCTCAATCCTACCGAGACGATAATCCTCTCGACTTATCCTTTGGCTTCACGAAGGGCATTCGGCACCGGTTTCCTCGTAGCCATGAAGGATAAGCGGGCGCGAGGTGGTGTGGTGCCGGTTATGGTCACCTCCACCCACTTGGTCAGCTCGGCCGGCCGAGGCGCGATTTACATGCCGCTGCGAGGATTCGATGCGGCGGGAAACCTCTCCGTCGCTCTTCTGGAAGTAGTCCCAAGGCAGAAGGGAGTTCCATTCTATGTCAAGCATCCCCGGTTGGACGTGGCTGCCTTCAGGGTGCGATTTCCGGTCGGCGTGCAGGTGCCGCTTCTCTTAACCCTCCTGGAGGAGAAGAATCTCGACAGCGATGAAGATCTGCGGGCGGGCGAGGAGGTCGCCTTCCTCGGATTTCCCGAGGGGCAGAGCACATCCTTGGGGATGTTTCCAGTCCTCCGCTCGGGCAAGGTTGCTTCCCTCGACCAAAGTCTCTTCGGACTGCGCAGCTTCCTGATCAATGGCGATGTCTATCCTGGAGACAGCGGCGGGCCCGTCTTTCGGCTCTCCAAGCACGGGAAACCTCAAGTCGTCGGAATGGTGGTCGAACGTCTCTCAACAACACGCCGCGAGCGGTTTCCTCTGGCGCTCGCCGTCGATGCCAGTGCCATTAAGGAGACCCTGCAACTGCTGGCAGAACGCAAACGGCGTTGAGCTCGCAGAGATCTGTTTTTCGCCAGATTGTGCCGTAACTTTGCCGTAGCCTCAACGCGACTTACTCTAGACGAACTTGTGCTCGTGCTTTCGCACGACCAAGACTGGGCACGGAGCGTGCCGCACGACGCGTTCGGCCGTGCTCCCCATGAACACGTGCTTGAGACCGGTCTTGCCGTGGGTTGTCAGAACAATCAAATCGACTTCGTAATCACGGGCGATGTTTGTAATGACCTCGAAGGCGGTTCCCACCTGGACAAGCACGTCCTTGAGAAGTTCTGGGTCGATCATTCTGTTTCCCAATTCCTCGAGTTCTTTCTTCATTGATGCAGTAGGAAACCCTTCGCTCTTGGGGATGTAGCTGAGGTCCATCGCGTAGGGAGGCGGTTCGATCGCATGGAGCAGCGTGATCTCCCCTCCGAACTGCCTCGCCAGAGGCAGAGCATATTCGAAGGCCTTTTGAGAACTTTTTGAGAAATCAATCGGCACGAGAATGCTTTTGAGCCTCAGGCTCGGCTGGGCAAGAACTCCCATGCGGGACACGGTTGCGCC
>DATDKN010000211.1:0-4400 GCA_036519995.1 Terrimicrobium sp.
CATATTCCGGTATGGTGTTTGCATCTGGATTATCGGCAGACGAGCGTGCGTCAAGGGTTTCGATGTGGCATGAACCCGCTCGCCGGCCAACGGGTTGTTAGCAAGTAGCAACCATATTGCCTCTCGTGGGCGTCTCTGATAGTGGTACTCAAGATTAGAAAGCCCCGTTAAACTTTTGGTGAACAGGTTCTGAGAATATGGCCGGTGACTGGTTGGCGCAGCAAAAGCGCTCAGGCTTCGACCTCTCGCCCGTTGCCGCTCTAGCGCTTCACCGGACCAGATTGGAAGCGCTTGAAAGTGTCGCTTTGCGCGATTCTTCCATCGAGCCCGAAGGGCCAGCGTGATGCTCTCCTGGTTGTTAAGGATTCTGAAAAGCGGAGCGCTTTTCCTCCTGGTGATCCTGGCAACTTTTCTTGTCGTCCGTACCTATGACACTCAGCGAGGTCCGCCACTGCGTCCCTGGCATACGTCTATGCCTCGCGAACTAAGCATCAAGGAACTTAATCAGGCTGACTGGAACGAATATATGAAGTCCGAAGATTCCGTCTTCGAGGCGGTCCGAGAAGGCGTTACCGAGAGGCTTGCTCCCGAGGACCGTGTTCCAGCCAATCGTTATTTTGAAGGGAGTCCGGTCTATCCCGGCAATTTCTCGCAGGATTGGAATCGTTCATTTCTTCTGGAACCGAATGGACAGGTGGTCGGTGCCGCGGTGTTTCTTCACGGCTTGACAGATTCCCCTTACAGTCTGCGCCACATCGCCCAGCGCTATCGCGATCATGGCTACCTTGCCGTAGTCATCAGGCTGCCTGGCCACGGGACCGTGCCGGGAGCACTAGCGGACGTGGAGTGGGAAGAGTGGCTGGCGGCCACCCGCTTGGCGGTGCGGGAGGCCAGACGGCGTGCTGGTCCCTCAGTTCCCCTGCACCTGGTTGGTTATTCGAATGGTGGGGCGTTAGCCTTGATGTACGCTCTCGAGGCCATGGGGGACAAGGATCTGGCGCGGCCAGACCGACTCGTGCTGATTTCGCCGATGATTGGGGTTACCGCCTTTGCGCGTTTCGCTGGGCTCGCCGGTCTTCCGGCGATCTTTCCCGCCTTCGCCAAGGCCGCCTGGTTAAGCGTGTTGCCGGAGTTTAACCCATTCAAGTATAATTCGTTTCCCGTGAACGCAGCACGGCAATCGTTTCTCCTTACTGATGCGATGCAAAGGAGGATCGTCCGTTACGCCCGTGAAGGTCGACTAGGCGAATTGCCGCCCGTCGTCACCTTTCAATCGGTGATGGATTCCACCGTCAGCACGAGTGCCGTCATCTCAGCATTTTATAATCGCCTCCCTAAGAATGGGAGCGAGCTTGTCCTGTTCGATCTAAATCGAAATACGAAGTTCGGACCCCTTGTGCGTCCCGAGTTGGAGACGATCCTTGACCGACTGCTGCCGAAGGCGCCACGAAATTTCCGGACGGCGATTGTGACCAATGCCACTCCGGAGAGCAGCAATGTCGTGGAACGTTCAACCGAGGCGGGAGAGACGACGGAAAAGCTCAAAGATCTTGGGTTGGCCTATCCGGCCGACACGTATTCGCTCTCGCACATCGCCTTGCCATTTCCGACAACGGATTCGCTGTATGGATCGGAACCCGATCCCAACGAGAGCTTCGGAGTCAACTTGGGGGCGATCGCCGGAAGGGGAGAGCGGGGAACTCTCATCGTGAGCCTCGACATGCTGTTTCGCGAGTCATCAAATCCCTTCTTTCCCTATTTGATCGGGCGTATCGAGGAACTCGTTCTCCCGTCGCTCCCAGCTGACACCGGGCCGCTCAAGCAGCAGCCGTAGGTTAACGCCCGCTCGAGATTTTGCGACGGCAGACGCGTTCTCGCAGCCACTTCAATGCCGGCCTTCGGACTCTCTCGAACATCAAAAGAAATAGTAGATAGGATATGAGAATCGCAACAAGGCTGTTGACGATTGCACCGATAGCAAAGGTCTTTCCCCAAAGCAGCGCACTCATTGTTCTCTCGGTTACGTCCTCCAGGTCGTCGATGACGATGGCCGGTCTAAGGAACAGGGCCCCGGTGCGGATATTGATGTAAAAGACGATCGGCCAGATAAACGCGAGAGTGGTTCCTCCAATAAATCCGGCGACCAGGCTTCCGCCGGACAAGCGCGCGAGGAAACCTCCCAAGATGCCACCCAAACCGAAGGTCGGATAAAAATTGCACGCCAACCCGATGGCAAAACCTCGGGCGGCCTTCTCACGAGTTCCTCGCAGTCGGAAAAAACGAATCGCCTGGTAAAGCAAGAGGTCTCGGATCCCGTGAGCGCTCCATGACAACATGCCGCGCATCCTCATCCGTTCGATCGTGTCGACAAGGCGAATCTCGCGTTGTATTTGGGGACTGGAGTCCAGAGACTCAATTGCGGCCAATCGCCTTGCAACTGACCGTTTGTTGCGTCGAGAACGCCGCGCATAGTCTCATCGCGATGTTGACCAATCCTTCGTCCGTATCGACAGGTCACCTGCCGTCGTCTGAACGCGTGGCGGCCCTGGTGGCCGAGGCCTATGAGCGCTTTCGTGGAATGGATGACGGCCAGAATGCCGACTATATCCCTGCGCTCGCCGAAGTCCCGAGTGATTTGTTCGGAGTGTGTGTGACCGGGGTCAACGGCGTCGTTCACGCAATGGGGGACACGAACTATGAGTTCTCCATTCAAAGCGTCTCCAAACCATTCGTTTTTGCTTTGGTTTGTCAGGCGATTGGTGAGGACGAGGCGCGGGAAAAACTCGGGGTAAATAGTACCGGGCTGCCATTCAATTCGGTCATCGCCATCGAGCGAACTGATGAGGGAACGACAAATCCGATGGTTAATGCCGGAGCGATCGCCGCAGCCAGCCTAGCGCCCGGAGCAACCGCAGACAGCAAGTGGCAATTCATCCGCGACGGTCTGTCCGCGTTCGCCGGACGGAACCTTAGACTTGATAGCGAGGTCTATCATTCTGAGGCGGCCGCCAACCAGCGGAACCAAGGCATCGCCAAACTGCTTCAGACATATGGTCGGATCTATTTTGATCCGGCAGGGTCGACGGAAGTTTACACCAAACAATGCTCGCTGAGCGTCACGACAAGGGATCTCGCAGTCATGGCTGCCACGTTGGCCAACGGGGGCATCAATCCTGTCAACAGCCACCGTGTCATCGACGCGATTCATTGCCAACACGTCCTGGCAGTGATGGTGACGGCGGGACTCTACGAGAATTCGGGCGATTGGTTGTATGACACTGGGCTGCCCGGCAAGAGCGGTGTCAGCGGCGGAATGGTCGCCGTGTCTCCGGGCAAAGGCGGACTCGGCGTTTTCGCTCCGCGACTCGACGCTGCCGGCAATAGTGTCAAGGGTCAACTGGTGGCCAGGTTCCTTTCTGAGCGACTCGGTTTGAATCTGTTTGCCTCCCGACCAAACGACCGCGACCTCCACCCTGAAACAAGCACACGCTGAGGCATCTCAGGTCTAAGAACTCTCACGAGGTTTTCTGAAGGTGCTAGCCGAACCAAGCCAGGAAGCGGGAGATGACGATGGCATTTGCAATGTCCACGAAGAACCCCGAGACGAGCGGCACGATAATGAACGCGCGGTGCGCCTGGCCGTACTTTTTGGCAACGGCTGTCATGTTAGCCATTGCGGTGGGAGTCGCGCCGAGCGAAATGCCGGCGAAGCCCGAGCAGATGACGGCCGCTTCGTAGTCGCGGCCCATGAAACGAAAGATGACAAACAATGCGAAGATCACAGCGAGGATCGTCTGCGCGGTGAGGATCGCGAGAATGGGTCCGGCGACATCAACTATGGTCCATAGTTGCAAGCTCATTAGGGACATTGCCAAGAATACCCCCAGCGAAACGTCCGATACAAGCGCCAGCGACCGGGTTCCCGCAGGCCATGGCGTCCTTAAGATTTGGGGGACCGTGTTCGTCAGGATAATCGCCGCAAAGAGCGAGCAAACAAAGAGGGCAGGTTAGCGCCGATGTAACGCAGCCCTGTTTGCAGAAGGCTGCCGAGTGCAAGGCTCATGTTGAGCCAGAAGAGCGTGCTAAGCATGTTGTAGTATCCGATCTCCTCTGTCTTCGCGTCATAGGTGACGCCAACGTCCGGCTGACGGATGACCTTTGGCTCCAAGCCATGCCGAGTGATGAGGAACCGCGCGATCGGACCTCCGATCAGAGAAGAGATCACCAAGCCGAGCGTCGCGCAGGCGATGCATGATTGAACGAAATAAACAGGTTAGAGGCGACAAAAAGTCCCGGCGTAATGCGACGTGAAATTACCATCGCTAAACAAAATCGCCACGCGACAGAACGCTCACTCGGCATTTGGTTACGATTACAAACTCCGCCATTTTAATCAAAGT
>DATDKN010000212.1:0-6184 GCA_036519995.1 Terrimicrobium sp.
TAGACAATGCCGACAAACGATTCATGCCGAGTTGGCGAATCCCGAGCTCTCCGTCGTTTGGCTCGCCCGGCAGCTTGGCTGCTCGCCCGATCATCTGTCCCGCGCCTTTCACCAGCATAGCCGCATGCGTCTCAGTCGATACATCGAAGAGTGCCGCCTGGAGCACGCCGTCCAACTACTTGAAACCAGCAATCTTAAGATCGCCGCCATCGCCTGGACGTGCGGATTTAGCTCTCCGTCATACTTCGACCGCATTTTATGAAGCTTCGAGGGACCACCCCTAAGGCAATCCGGGATGGATCGCATGCCAATTAGATTTTAGACTTTTGGACGGACTACGCACCTCCAAAACAGTTTTCGCACCTCTCAAACGGCATAGGGACGGCCTGTGCAGATCAAGGGCAGCGGGTACGCTGCAGTTTCTCGGGAGAGTCTGCTTAGTTGCCCCAGTCTTTGTGAAGATTTCGAAGTAGCAAATGGCTAATACCGATTTGCCCGCGGACTACGTGAACTAATCGTCCTTCCCTAGTCATAGTAACAGGTCTTCGCTTCCAGTTGGGATCGCTTCAATGGCTTCAAACCATTTTATTTCATGACGGGAATCCCAAGCGAATTTCGGCCAAACAGCGTTGAAGCTGGCCTGGTCCGTCGTTCGGCGAACCTAACTTTGGAGCTGGCGAGCGATAGCAATTGCGCCATCAAACATACTCCCTTTTACAAGGAACTCATATTTCGGGTCTCGCAGCGTAGACGCCGTTTATTCAATTTTCCCGCCACCTCTGCCCCAGGACGGTCGACGGCGTTTGCAATAGAGAGTCAGCCACACAGACGCTTGAGGCCCGCTCGACGGGGTACTCAGCGCCAACGGCGCGCTCTCATTGGCAGCCTTGGGCAACGCCCAAGGAAAACACATGAATTAACCAAGCAGCGCTGAAGGCGCGACTCACCCGCAGTCGCTTCGAACGCTCACCCGCGTTGCGCGCGATGCGCGTTTAGCATAGACCGGATGCGGTGGCTGCGAGTGTTGTGTCGTCGGAATCCCGGAGGAGCGCCGACACGTGCTCGCCAGCCGTGCGTGTCAACTTCAATGTCTCGGGACCGCCGAGGTGGATGAGCTGCACGAGTGCGTTGCCGGAAGCTCACCGCGCGGGTCGCGGTAAACCGGAAGTCTCAACTTAGTCGCGGACCTGGAGAGTTTGGCGCCGCAGCACGCTGCTGGGACGATGATGGCATTCAGCGCCACTCCGCTCGTGAGTAGAAATGGGTCAATGCGCGGTGGGTCCGTCGCGCATTCGTCGCGGTGGTCTCCTCAGAGATGATGTCGGCACTACCACCGCCGAGACAAGCTCCAGCGCCAGGCCCCGCAGGCAATCGCTCCCCGCGCATCCTCCAAAGATGTAATGCAGCAAATTTCGATTCGTGGCGCCGTTATCCATGCTTGTCCGAAGCGAACCAATTGTATTGGTCACGTATCTTTGTGTCTGAGTATGAAAGAGGCCCCTCCTATTCAATCTCCCGTATCTTCCCGCCACTGGCGCGGACGATGGATGAGATCTCGCGCTTGTCATCAGGCTTCATCTCGAAACCCACGAAATTCAGCACACAGCCAGTCTTGCCTTGCAGGGGTCCTTTGACCACTCGCTGAATTTCCTTCCAGGGAACGTCGCTTAGGGTTCCGTCTTCCTTCCATTGAAAGCTCGCGTCCGAGATCAAAAAGACGACATCGGGCAACATGCGCACCGCCAATTCGAACACACCCACCACACCGCGTGGATTTTTCGAGACGGTGGCCGAAGCGGGCATCGTTCCCGTTTCAACCCATTCCTCTTCGATCCAGCTCTTCGCCTTCGAGCGGTTCAAGTCGGTAGCCGGAATTAGTTCCTCAGCAAAAGCCTTGAAGTTTTGGGTGAATTGAATGATCCCGAAGCGAGCGTTGATCGGCAATTGGTGGAGCAAGGCGATCGTCTCCTCTTTGATCTTGCTGAGGGAGACCCCACGTTTACGTGCCTTGTTCAACACGCTTGCCGACACGTCAAAGATCAGCAGGATACGTTTGCCGGTCGATTCGATTCCCATGAAGCTGAAGCTTGACTTGATCCCGCCAGGTCCGCCACCTCCCACCACGCCAGCCGCCATGCCGCTGCCGAGTCCGGCGGTTCCGGTCAAGGTTGCCACTTGATCGGCAAGTATCTCCGCAGGATCGAGGGGCAACAATTCATCCAGTGGCAGCTTGGGAACTTCAGGGAGGGCCAGGGGTCCAGGGCGAAGACTTTGCAACTTATCAGTGAAACTCGGCTTCGGAGCCATCCCATCAAACGCCGCCATATTCATGCTGTGCTCTCGGTCTTGCACTGGAACGCGGATGTCCTTGGTTACGGTGAACTCCGCCGCAGGTTCTGCGAGAAATCGAGCGATGATGACAATGCCGGCAATGATGCCAGCGGCCACATGAATTCCGACGCTCGCTAGCACGACCAGCAAAACAATACGCCTCCGCTGTTCCTGACGGACCGTCTCGGGATTGGATGCGACTATGGCAGCCACTATTCCTCTTCAGATGCCGCGAAGGTGACGCCACGGATACCTGCGCGCGCACACGCGTTGAGGACATCGACAATGCGCTGGTGCTCCGAACCATCAGCGGCATCAACCGTGATCAGAGCTTCGCTCTTGTTAGCTTCAACGCTTTCTTTAAACCGCATCAGGGTCTTTAGCAGAGCAGGCAGTTCCCGGCTGTGCGGTTCGTCCATTGGCAGATCGTTGAGCACAATTTGGCCGTCCTCTAGAATGCTGATGCGCTGCTCATCAGGGATCTCCAGACTTTCCTCTTGCGCCACCGTTCCCGGCAGCGTCATGTTGATGTCAGCTTCCGGCTGAACCGGTTTCGAGGTCAAAATGTAAAAGAAAAGCAGGAGAAAGCAGACGTCGATCATCGGCGCGATCTGCAATTCGATCTGGGGGTGTTCGGTTCTCCTCACGGCTGGCGAACTCCAAAAATTACTTCGATCGCACCTGCTTCGCTGGCGATGCGCATGACTTCCTTGATCTGTTTGCCTGGCGTCTTCGCATCGGCCCGAATGTAGAGCTTGAGGGGCGGATAATCTTGGAAGCGCTGCTTAAGATGCCCGGTCAGCTCTTTGGAGGAGACCGGCTGATTGCCCGAGAAGAGCTGGCCATTTTCATCAATGTTGATGACGTCGCGATCTCCCATCTCCTCCGGAATTTTTCCCGATGCCGCCGTCGGGACGCCAATATCGAGAAGTTTGGTATCTTTGGTGAGCTTGCCGGAAAGCATGAAAAAGAAGAGAAGAAGCAAGGTCACATCGATCATCGGTGCGATTTGCATGCCGATTTCGTCGTGCCGTACCCGGCGCATACGGCGGCGTTCCACCGACATCGCAGACGCTCAAGCTTGATCCGACACCTCTTCCGGCGCGAACTCCTTGGCAGCGACGGTCTGTCGCGCGTGCGTCGCAGCCTCAACCGCTTCGCCGGTGAACAGGTCCAGAACATGCGAAAGCGCCTTGTGCACGTCGGCCATGTTGGTGGAAACCTGCCCGCGAAAGAAAAAGTAGAGGAACATTGCCGGAATCGCGAGGAGGAGGCCTCCACCCGTGGCCACGAGAGCCTCGCCGATCCCCTTGGCCAGGTCGGCCGCTTCCGCCTTACCTGCGGTCAGCGCCCCGAAGCTTGTGATCATTCCCGAAACCGTCCCCAGCAAACCGATCATGGGCGCGAGCACGGCAAAAGTGTTTAGATAATTGACCACGACCATCATCTTAGTCTCAGAGCGAAAGCAATCGTCGGTGATCGAATTTTCCATGGCGGTCTTGTTGAACATGTCGCGTTCATAGTTTGCCTTGGTCAGGGCGCTGGCGAGCGCGTGCGTAAACGGACCTGGGTTCGCCTGGCAATACTCGTAAGCAGAGGCAAGATTTCGTCGCGCCATAAGCTCGCTAAGATGCGCGACGATATGCGCGGGCATCATCTTTGCCTTGCGATACATGAGCGCGCAATACGTCCCCAAAGCGAGAGTCGCCACCGAACAGAGCGCGATCACATGCATGATCGGCCCACCTTCGCGGTATAAATCGAGAAGACTCTTGGTAGTCTCCACTTCGGCTGCCCTGGAAATAACGGGCAAACCAAAAAGGAGAATCAGAGACAGGCAGAATGAGGATCTAAGGTTCGATGTCGGTTTCATGGTCGTTCTTCACAGCATCGGGGAGAGTGTCGATGAAGGCGGTTGCTCGTTGCGCATAGCTCGTTTCAGGGTAGATAAAGACAAGGTCTCGCGAAACCTCAAGCGCTTGTTTGAAATCGCCGGCGGACTGACAGATCTCCGCTACGGCCCAAAGCCCGCGGGAAGCCGCCTCGCTCTCTGACCCAAAGAAGAGGGCAGGATAAAGGTAGAGCTGGAGCACTTCGTCATACAATCGGTTTCGTTCGGGAATAGCAAAGGGGTCTTCCGCCCAGCGCGGATTGTCGGCTATGAATTTGTCGAACGCGCGATGAGCCGCCTGAGCGAGAATGTACTTGGCTTCGATGAGGACCGTCGGATCTGCCGAAGTTCGCGCAATCTCCTGCGCCTCGACGACGGCTTCCTGCACGCCATCCGTCGCAATCATCGCACGCAGTCGACCCTGCGTGGCCCGGATCCTCGCGTCCTCATCCCATGAGTTTGTTTCGATGATCCTGAAGATTTCCAACGCGCGGGCGGCGTTCGCGCGGTCCCCGGCGTTCAAGAGTAGGTTTCCATAGCAAATTCCGATTTGGGCGACGCGTGACTTAGGAATCGAAAGCCAAATAACTGCCTGATCCCAGAGAGCTTTAATATCGGGCATGTTCGTCGCTGTCGCATTCCTCAGCTTCTGATCCGGTACTTCATCGGAAGAAAACTCAACTCGCTCGATATGTGAGATGGCAACCGTGATCGAGGCAAAGACCGGCGGCGCATCTGCTGGGGCCCCTTGAAGGTGCGGCAGGAATCGCCGCAATCGAATGGTCTGTCCATCAAATCCGGCAATCTTGCCGGCGATGGCCTCGCCCTGACGCAAGAAGATGGTATCCTGTCCACTTTGCGGATCCTGGCTCCACACGTTCCCTGCAAAGAAAAGAGCGAGAATGAACAAGCCAGAACGAAGTGCCAGGCAGTTCATCCCTCTGCAGATGGGGCGTGCTCCTGCGGCGATCTACCTCTCAGCAACTCCAGACGGCGGCGCGCCCTTGAACTTTCCTCAAACCCGGCGAGATCTTCTCGCTCGGCGAGTTCCTGGTAGGTTCTGTAGGCGCTTAGTTCATCATTGAGTTTCTCAAAAGCTTCGCCGCTGCGAAAGTATGCTTTTGCCACCCATTCGCGCCACCGTCCATACATCACGTAGAGGCGCTGAAAGTAAGGAATAGCGAGCTCGGGCC
Organism: Terrimicrobium sp.; assembly: GCA_036519995.1. Classification (GTDB taxonomy): domain Bacteria; phylum Verrucomicrobiota; class Verrucomicrobiia; order Chthoniobacterales; family Terrimicrobiaceae; genus DASTFP01. The sequence goes on from DATDKN010000212.1 coordinate 5,416, forward strand.
GCGAATCGCGCATGTGCGTTTCGCCAATCAGATAGAGCGCCTCTGCCTTCTCCTTTCCCATGGCGTATTCGCTTGCGAGAAGCCTTTCGAGAACTTCTCGGCTCTCTGCCTCTCGCCCGCTCGCCTGAAGAATGTGCGCGCGAGAGAGCATCACTTCACCGAGCAGCCGCGAACCGACGACTTCACGCTCGAAACGCTCGAATAGCTGCAATGCAGCGGCCGGGTTTCCGCGTCTGATCTCGGCCTTTCCGATCGCCGCCAGCGCCCGGTCTTTCTGCGCCGCTCGCGGATTCCATTTGATGAGATCGCGATAGAGCTTTTCCGCCTCGTCCTCTTCCCCCACGGCCAGGAGAGCATCGGCGCAATCCGCAAGGATCGCAGGATTGTCCGCCTGCACGTTGAGTCGTTTGGCGACTTCGAGGAGAGCGGATTGCGCCTGTGCTGGATCGCGTTTCCGCAACGCGACCGCCTCGGCCCAAGCTGCCCGTGTCGCAAGCGTCTTCCTTCCGGCTTTTTCAGCATCGAGCCGCAGATTGCGAAGTCGCGTGCAAAGTTTGGCTTGTTCATCATCGCCTTGGTAGAGCCTTGAAATCGCGGGAAAGAGGTCTTCCACCGAGTGGATGGTAGCGTCATTGCCATATTCGCTAATTGCGCTCCAATAGACGTCGCGAGCTCGCTCCGGAAAACCTTGCTGGCGATACACCCATCCAATCCAATAGAGAGCCTCGGCGACACGTGGATTTCGCGGGTTCTCTGCCGTGAACTGAGC
>DATDKN010000213.1:0-3653 GCA_036519995.1 Terrimicrobium sp.
TTTAGTGGCGAGGACAACTGCATCACGACGCCTACCCCCTTGAGCGAACCAGTGGCCAATGATCGCCTCAGTGTCGCCCCGCTCGCCACCCCAGCCATAGACATCCGCCGTGTCGAAAAAGTTAATTCCGAGCTCCAAGGCCCGGTCCATGATGCGGAAGCTATCCTCCTCGGACGTATGCCAGCCGAAATTCATCGTGCCGAGGCAGAGATTGCTCACCAGAACTCCGTGTTTGCCCAGACGTCTATGTTGGATAGCCATGCTCCAATGTCTTTGTAAGCCAGAGATATCGCAAGATCAGAGAGACAATCGGGCGTCTTTTCGGCCCCGGTTGTCTCAAAGACAAAGGATGGTTAGCTTCCTCGGACCGTGCGCCCCGAGAACGAGGATTCGCTCGATGTCGCCAGTCCGGCTCGGACCGGTGATGAACGAAATCAGACTGGGATAGTCCGATTGGTACTTGCTCTTCAAGAATGCGAAGGCGGTGGGCAGGTCCGGAAGGAGTTGATCGCGGCGCGCCAGCACCACATGGTGAGGGGGCAGAATGGAAAGAGCGCGACCGCCCGAACTTTGGCTCGAGACGAGGACGCTGCCGGTTTGCGCGATGAGCGCTTCACATTGGCTGATGCCAGCATCGCAAGATTCCAGCTCGCGCACATCGTAATCCGCGTCGGTAGTTATCCAGGGCAGGCTGAGCGCGGCGCAAGCGCGGTCCGTCAGCTCCCCGGAGTGAGTGGCCACTTTTTTCCAATCTGCGCTGGCAGCCACGCCGCGCAGATGGTCTGCCATTTCGATCGGACCTTCGAGCAGGTGAAACTCGGCCTTCAGATCCAGAGCGTTTGCGCGAAAGAGTTCAACGCGTTGTTCGAATGTCTCTCCGACCGGAGGGAGCCACTCGGAGATATGCTTCGCGGCTTCAGCTTCGGAAACGGTGTCTACTTTCGGAATCCCGCTGCTGGCGGCATGTGTGCCGGGGATCGGAGCCCGCACCCGAAGTGCCTCCCGAATTCGGCCGAAGATGTTCGCCCGCTCGTTCATCGTTTTCGAGAACGCCAAAACTCCTTGAATGTTTGCTTCGCAACCTTCGGCAGTTCGCGCGAGCGAGTCCATGGACGGGCGGGGTCGAGCAGTGTCCCTTTAATCAGGGGATGAAGCTTCTGCGCCACGCGTGCCACTGAGGGGGCCAAGGCGACGAGCCAGGGATGATCCACCAGGAAGGCGAAGCCTTTGAAAGCGAGGCGTTCCCACCAGACCGGATAGCGCGCCATCGCGTTCCGCCGGCCTTGCAGGAGATGATGGTGAAGGTCGATCTTAACAGGACACGCCTCGGTGCAGGCGCCGCACAGCGAGGAGGCATACGAGAGATGTTTCCACTCCTGCAGACCGCGTAAATGCGGCGTAATTACCGAACCGATCGGCCCCTGATAGGTCGTCCCATAGGTGTGGCCGCCCACGTTACGGTAAATCGGACAGACGTTCAGGCAAGCGCCGCAACGGATGCAGTGAAGCGCGTCGCGTTGCTCCGCGTCGGCGAGCAGGTGCGTGCGCTTGTTGTCCAGCAGGACCAGGTGAAACTCGTCCGGGCCATCTGATTCACCCGATTGGCGCGGTCCGGCATACAGGGAATTGTAACCTGTCAGCGCCTGTCCGGCGCCAGCAGTTGCCAGCATCGGCATGAAGAGGGCGAGATCTTCGAGTTTCGGCAGAACCTTTTCGATCCCCATCAAGGCGATATGGACTTTGGGCAGCGCGCAGGTGAGCCGGGCATTGCCTTCATTCTCGGTGATAGAAATCATGCCGGTTTCGGCGATCGCGAAATTGGCTCCGGTAATTCCGATGTCGGCCGTGATGTACTTGTTGCGCAGAATCCCCCGCGCGATCATCATCAACTCCTCCGGATCGTTCGTTGGTTTAGAGCCAAGCTTCTCCTCGAACAGCTGGCTGATCTCTCCTCGCACCAGATGCATTGCGGGAAAGACGAAATGATAAGGAGCTTCGTGGCGGAGTTGAACAATGTACTCTCCAAAATCACTTTCCACGACGGTGAGCCCTGCCTTTTCGAGGGCTTCGTTGAGATGGATCTCCTCGCCGGTCATCACCTTGGACTTGATGATGGAGCGCGCGTTCTTCTCGCGAACGATCCCAAGGATTATCTGACGGGCTTGCTCACTGGTGCTGGCCCAATGCACGTGCGCTCCGCGCGCCTCGAGTTTTCTCGCAAATTCTTCCAGGTAGGTGTCGAGATGATTGACCGCATCCCACTTAATTTCGGCGGCGGTTTGCCGCGCTGACTGCCAGTCCTGGTAGCGAGACTTCTTCGAATCGCGCGCCACCTCGTATTTTTTGAGAGCCGTCTGGATGAGCGAGCGATGTCGCAGGTCATGCGTGAGCCGCTCGGCATCGTGTTTGAACTGTTGGGAGGCAGCGCTCATCGGGAGTTGAGGACCTCCGCGAGATGAATCGTGCGGAGGGCAAGGCGTTGTCGGTCCGCTAATCCCTGAATGTGCATATTGCAGCTGGCATCGTTGGAGACGACATATTCGGCGCCGGTCTCAAGTGCCGAGGTGCATTTGACTTCTCCCATCGCAGTCGAAATCATCGGAAACTTAGCGGAAAACATTCCACCGAATCCACAGCACGTCTCGGCTTCGCTCATCTCGACGAGATCCAGGCCTCGGACTTTGGCGAGTAATTCCCGCGGCTGCTTCTTATTGCCGAGTTCACGAAGCCCGTGGCAGCCATCGTGGAAGGTCACTCGATGCGGAAAGTGTGCGCCGAGGTCGGTGACACCCAATCTGGTTACTAGAAAATCGCTGAATTCATAGCATCTCGCCGCCAGTTCGTTTGCGGCCCGAGCCTGCGCTGTGTTTGCAAAGAGGTCCGGATAGAACTTCTTGAGCATCGCTCCGCACGAGCCCGAGGCGATGACCACCGCCTCGGCGTTCTTCAGGCGTCTCAGCACCCGCTCGGCCATCGGCCGCGTTTCGTTCCAGTATCCCGAGTTGAAGGCCGGCTGCCCGCAGCAAGCAAGCTCGCCTGGATAGTCGATATCGTGCCCGAGCCGCTCAAGGATCTGCACGATGCTGATGCCCACGCGCGGATAGCACATGTCGACGAAACAGGGAATGAAGAGCGTGACTTTCAACGGGAGGGCGATCCAGACTTCGAGTTCTATCGCAGGAACGCCTCGTACAATCCTCCGTCGACGGTGATGACCTGGCCTGTTGTCTTACTCAAGCGATCGCTTACGAGCAGGAAGTAGGCTTCCGCTTGATCCGCTGGGGTAATCGGCGATCGGGTCAGCGTCCGATCTGCGTAGAATTGAGCGAGCTTGTTCACGAGTGATTCGGTCTCCTCGTCGTCCGTGTAGGGGATTTCGTACTTGGCAAGTGAACCGATAACGCGGTCGCGCGGGAACATGGCACTACCCTTGACAACTGTCGCCGGGGCCACCCCATTGACGCGCACCAAAGGGGCAAGCTCAATGGCCAACTCGCGCACCAGATGATTCGCCGCCGCCTTGGAAGCGTCGTAGGCCACGCTGCCTTTCTTGGCGACCACGGCATTTGCGCTACTCGTGAGGACCAGCTTGCCGCACAAGCCTTGTTCCTTCCAAATCTTCGCGGCCTCGTCGCCAACAAGGTAGCTTCCGG
>DATDKN010000214.1:0-15454 GCA_036519995.1 Terrimicrobium sp.
AGCGACGTACCCATTTCGCAAGGCCCTACCAAGTGCGGCCTCATCAATCAGGCCACCGCGAGCACAATTGACAATCCGCACGCCCTTCCGGCAGAGCGCGAGCCGCCGCCCATCGAGGATGTGATGGGTCTCCTCGGTTAACGGCATGTGCAAGGAAAGGAAATCACAAAGCGGTAGAAGCTCATCGATCTGCTCGATCAATTCGACCTGAAGGCTCCGCGCTCTGGTCGCCGACAGATAAGGATCATACGCGATGACGCGCATGCCAAAGGCTATCGCCCGTCGCGCAATCTCCGTTCCAACCCGCCCCATCCCAAGGACGCCTAGGGTCTTGTTGTACAACTCCACACCCTCGTATCGCTGCCGCTCCCATTTTCCGGCGCGAACGCTCGCGTCCGCCTGTGGGATGGCTCGCGCGATGCTGACGAGAAGCGAGAAGGCATGCTCTGCCGTGGAAATGGTGTTCCCGCCAGGCGTGTTCATCACGATAACCCCCCGCTTGGTCGCGGTGTGGATATCGACGTTGTCGACGCCCACCCCTGCGCGCCCGACCACTCGGAGTTTTTTGGCTGCTTCGAGAACTGCAGCAGTCACCTTAGTCTGGCTGCGCACAACCAGCGCCGAGAATTCGGGAATTATTTTGATGAGGTCCGCCTCGGACAAATCGGTCTTGACAACTACTTCGAGCTCTCCGCCTGTGGAGATCTCATCCAACCCACGCTGTGAGACGGGATCAGCGACCAGAACCTTAAGGACTTCCATAAAGTCTGGCAGAGTATTCAGACATCCCGCCGATGTCAAAAAGTGCTCCCGGGATCACGCCCTCTAAAAGCTCTTGCCTGAAGGGGCCCATCGGCCATGGTGCGGAGGTGAAATGGTCCTACCGAGTAGCAACCATCGCGGGCATTCAGGTGCGGATTCACCTGACCTTCCTCCTGCTGCTTGCATTTTATGCCTGGATCTATTACATCGACGGCGGCCCACAGGCAGCAGTCGACGGGGTGGTCTTTACCCTCCTGATCTTTTTGTGCGTGCTGCTCCACGAATTTGGCCACGCCCTCGCGGCGAGGACTTTCGGCATCCGAACGCCAGATATCACGTTGTTGCCAATCGGCGGAGTCGCTCGCCTGGAAAGAATGCCAGCCAATCCTCAACAGGAGTTCGTTATCGCAATTGCCGGGCCGGCCGTGAATGTTCTTATCGCCATTGCGATCTTCGTTGTCATCGGCGGAGTCGTTCCCGTGCGGGAGTTTGGCCTGGTGGACACCGCCAGCGGGACTCTTTTGGCCAAGCTCCTCGTGGTTAACATCCTGCTTGTGGCCTTCAACATGATTCCGGCATTTCCCATGGACGGTGGACGCGTGCTGCGCGCACTGCTGGCAACACAAATGCGCTACCCTGCGGCAACCCGCCTGGCTGCAAGGATCGGGCAAGTCATCGCGGTGCTCTTCGGCCTCGCCAGCCTCACACCCTGGGGTGGTCCCATGTTGGGTATCGTCGCAATTTTCGTTTTTCTCGGAGCTCAACAGGAACTTGCCTACGCACAATTTCGCGAGACGGCCCAAAACCTTCGCGTCGAACAAGCCATGATCACCCGCTTTCAGGCATTGCCGATCTCCTTGAGAGTAGGTGAAATCGCCAAGACTCTTTCTGAAAGCAACCAAGGAGTCTTTCCCTTTGTCGACGAGCAGTTGCACTTTCACGGCATCGCCAGCAGGGAGGAATTACAACGGGCCGTAACGCAGTTGCCTCCGGAGGCCTCCGCGAGTTCAGTTGCGCGGACTTCTCCGACCTTGACTCCGAGCACGGGTTTCGGTGACGCCTTGGAGCTTATGCAACAATCGGCAGAACCACTTCTACCGGTCGTAAACGGGTCGGGCCAAATCGTAGGGCTGCTCGGGCTGGGCCAACTCGCAGAGCTCTCGGCCTTGAGGCAATCGGCTATGGCGGGTAGCACGTGACACAAATAGACTTGCGCGAAGAGAGGTGGAGAGTAAAAGGTCGGTTGCTCGCTCCCGGCAGAAATATCATCTTCACTGCGCTTGACAGTATCGGAAGGCATTGCTGCTATTAGGCGCGCGACGGAAGCCGCTCTCCCATGGAATCCTTATCTCTCATTGCCGCGGGCTTAACGCTGAACGCTCCCACTTTCGGCAAGGATGCTTTGGGAGTTACTTACTTCGAGTGGTTATCGAATTCCATGCTCGTGGCGGCCATCGTCGTGCTGGTGGTTCTTTGGTGGGCGCGCAGCGCAACGCAAAATATGCAGCTGATTCCCCGCGGTAACCAGAACACCTTTGAAGCAGTCGTAGAGTTCCTTTACGACATGCTCGAGGGCATTGTGGGCAAGCACATGGTCTCGCGTGCCTTCAGCCTGCTCGCGACGCTCTTTATCTTCATTCTCCTTGCCAACTGGTTTAGCCTCCTGCCAGGAGTGGGATCCATCGGATGGGGGCACGACGTTCCCGATCACGGCTTTGAGGTTCAGGTGCCCCTCTTGCGACCAACGACTGCGGATCTCAACATGACGCTGGGCATGGCTCTGGTCGCCTTCTGTCTCTGGCTCTATTGGACCATCAGCGAAGTGGGTGTGTGGGGCTTCCTGGTTCACACCTTTGGTCCCAAGGGCGGTCTCAAGGGCATAATGAAGCTGCTCTTCGCGATTATCTTTCTCTTTGTGGGAGTTATCGAGGTGGTCTCCATCTTGGTTCGACCTGTCTCCCTCTCGCTGCGACTTTTTGGAAACGTTTTTGCCGGGGAAACGCTGCTCTCCTCAATGATCACTCTAGGCCAGACGCTGGGCTTTCCGGCTGCAATCACTTATCTGATGAGTATCATCGTCCCAATCCCTTTCTACTTTCTTGAACTGCTGGTCGGACTGTTGCAGGCGCTCGTCTTCACGCTGCTCTGCGCCGTCTATATTCAGCTCTCCACAACTCATGACGAGGAAGAGGAGCATTAAGAAATTTCCCACCGGGACCGTGCAAGTCTGCGGACGGTGAGAAAAACAACCCATAACAAAGCTAAAATATGATTCTTCCTATTCTTGCTGCAGAAGCCGTCGCCGCGGGTGTAACCGGCAGTTTCACCCTGGGCATGGCGGGCCTCGGTTCCGGGATCGGAATCGGCCTGGTGGGCGCGAAGGCGGCGGAAGCTGTCGGACGCAACCCAGGCGCCTTTGGGCGCGTGCTTACGCTCAGCATCCTCGGCATGGCTCTTGCGGAATCGATCGCGATTTACGCGCTGATTCTCGCTTTCCAAGGCCGCTAAGCTCATTTGGCCGTCCGCCTTCGCGGCGGACGGCCCAATTCCTTCGGAAATGGACGTTATTACAGAAATTTTCACGAACTTCGGAGTTACCTGGCCGAAGTTCATCGCTCAGGTCATCTTGTTTTTGGTGGTCTACTGGGTCTTGAACAAATATGCCTTCGGACCTGTTATCAAGATGCTTGCCGAGCGCCGTCGCAAAATCGAGGAGGGCCAGCATAACGCCGAACGAATCAAGAAGCAGCTCGCCGACGCCGAGCTCCGCTATCAAGAAGTCCTTCGCAAGGCCAACGAAGAAGCCACCAAGTTACTGGAAGAGGCGCGCGCGACCAGCGACGCTATTAGCCAAAAGCAGCTCCAGCAGGCTATCAAGGACGCCGAGGGTATCATCGCCAAAGCCCAAGATACCATTACGCAGGAACGAAACAAGATGGTCGCCGAAGTGAAGCAGGAGATGGTCGATCTGGTCGTCAAGACAACATCCAAGGTCGTGGGCAAAGTCATGACACCTGATGATCAAAAGCGCCTTTCCGAAGAAACGGTCAAACAAGTCGCCGCTTGAAGTATGAAGATCAGCAGGGAAGCCCGACGCCTGGCGCGTGAGTTGTTCCGCTTAAGCCTTGCCCACGGACGGCTGGACGCGAATCGCGTCTCCGCAATCTCTGAACGCCTGATCGTGGAAAAGCCTCGTAGCTATCTGGAGGTTCTGAAGGAATTCAGCCGGTTGGTTCGGCTGGAACTCGAACGTCGCCACGCTATTGTTGAGAGCGCGTCCCCCCTGGATGAGAGGAGCGCGACGAACATCGCTAACACTCTGAAACAAAAATTCGGCGACGATATTACGACTGAGTACCGCACCTCTCCAGGCCTTCTCGGCGGGTTGCGCATCAAGCTCGGAAGCGATGTGTGGGACGGAAGTATCAGCAGCCGGCTCGCCACCTTTTCTCAGCAACTTTAAACCGATCCATCCATGAGCAATATTCTGCAAGAACTCGAAAGCAAGATCGAGAGCATTCACCGCGAATCCACCACTAAGGCCAATGTCGGCATAGTCCGCGAGATCGGCGATGGCGTGGCGAAAATTGAAGGGCTCAGCGCCGCGATGCTTAACGAGATGCTGGAATTTCCCGGTGGGATTTACGGGTTGGCGCTGAATCTCGAAGAGACGGAGGTGGGCGCGATCATCCTCGGCGACTATACCACGATTAGCGAGGGCGATGAGGTCAAGACCACCGGCAGACTCTTGCAAACTCCCGTCGGCAAAGGACTCCTCGGACGTGTTGTCAACACGCTCGGACAGCCGCTGGATGGCAAAGGTCCAGTTGAAGCCACCGAATTTTATCCGGTCGAGAACATTGCTTTCGGCATTATCGAACGAAAGAGCGTAAGCCAGCCTGTTCAAACGGGAATCATGGCGGTCGACGCGATGATTCCCATCGGGCGAGGACAGCGCGAGCTGATCATCGGAGATCGTGCCACCGGCAAGACCACCATTGCCATCGACACAATTCTCAACCAGGCCAAGATCAATAAGGCGGGGGAGGAGTCCGGCGATGCCAACTTCCGGCCGCTCTACTCGATCTATGTGGCCGTGGGACAAAAAAACGCCAATATCGCGCGGGTTCTGGGCGTCCTGGAGGAAAACGACGCACTCAAGTATACGATTGTGGTCGCTGCTTCTGCGTCGGATGCTGCGACCGACCAGTACCTAGCCCCGTTTACGGGAGCCGCCATTGGAGAGTGGTTCATGTCGAATGGCATGGATGCGCTGATTGTATTTGATGACCTGAGTAAGCACGCCGCGGCCTATCGGCAAGTCTGCCTTCTCCTCAAGCGTCCCTCAGGCCGAGAGGCGTATCCAGGAGATGTCTTCTATCTCCATAGCCGTCTGCTGGAGCGTTCCGCCCGCCTGAACGAGAAGTTTGGCAACGGGTCGCTGACGGCCCTTCCGATCATCGAGACACAGGCTGGTGACGTATCCGCCTACATTCCGACTAACGTCATTTCAATTACCGACGGTCAGATCTACCTCGAGACCGATCTCTTTTATCAGGGAATTCGTCCCGCCATCTCGGTTGGCCTGTCGGTCTCCCGCGTCGGCTCCGCGGCTCAGATCAAGGCGATGAAGCAAGTCGCGGGCAAGATCAAGGGAGATCTGGCGCAATACCGTGAATTGGCCGCCTTCGCGCAATTTGGCTCCGATCTAGACGCGAAGACCAAGGGGACTCTCGATCGCGGACAGCGGATCGTTGAATTGTTCAAACAGACTCAGTATCAGCCGATGTACGTGCAACTCCAGGCGGCGGTCCTTTGGGCCATGCAAAAGGGCTATTTTGATCCCATCCCAGTGGAGCGAGTGAAGGAGTTTCAACTCAAGCTTCAGGAGTTTCTCAGCACCCGCAAGGAGGAGATTCTCAACAAAATCCTCGCGAAAAAGCAATTTGATGAAGAAATCGAGAAGGACCTTGGGACCGCTCTCGATGAGTTCAAAGTGTTTTTCAAGTAACTCGCCATGGCCACTCTTCGAGATATCCGCAGGCGGATCAAGTCGATTAAGAACACGGCACAGATCACCAAAGCCATGCAAATGGTTGCAGCCTCGAAGATGCGCAAGGCTCAAGCAGCAGCTCTCAACGGCCGGCCCTATGCGATCCTGCTCAACCGTGTCCTCGTATCGCTGCGCAACCGAATGGATCAAGCTCTGCACCCGTTACTCGAAAAGCGGGATGTTAAGAGTGAACTCGTCGTTCTCTTGAGCACCGATAAAGGCCTTTGCGGAGCTCTCAACACTAATCTGTTCCGCGAAGCAGCCAACTTCGACGTTCAGAAGACAAAATTTATCGCGGTTGGACGAAAGGGCACCCAGTTTCTGGCCCGGACAAAGCGAAACATGATCGCGGATTTCCCGCTCAAAGATCAGCCCACCTTTCTCGAGACCAAGGCGATCTCAAAGTTTTTTATTGAGAGATTTCTTAGCGGCGACGTCGACAAAGTCACCGTGCTCTACCCGCGCTTTGTCAATACATTGACGCAAAGGCCGACCGCCCTGACTCTGCTTCCAATTACAAGTCTCGAAGAAGCCGGATTGACCGGCGCTTCAGAAGCTCCCATACCCGAGCCCGTCGGCGATATCATCTTTGAGCCAAGTCCAGAGAAGATCCTCGCCGAAATCGTGCCCTATTACGTGCATTTCGAACTTTACCAGATGCTGCTTGCGACTCGTGCTTCCGAGCACAGTGCCCGCATGGTTGCGATGAAAAGCGCCACCGACAACGCAAAAGACATCGTTAAGGATCTTACCTTGGAGTACAACAAGGCCCGACAGGCCGCCATCACTAAAGAGCTTCTGGAAATTTCTACAGCTCAACTCGCACTCGGCTAGCCCCATCAGAAATCATGAGTAACACAGGAAAAATCGTCCAAGTCATCGGTCCAGTTGTGGATGTCGAGTTCAACCCAGAGGATGGGGAACTCCCAAAGATATTCGACGCGCTTGAGATTAGTTTCAAAGGAGCAAAGGGTCCCGTCAAACTCACCCTCGAAGTTCAGCAACACCTTGGTGAGAGCTGGGTCCGCGCAATCGCGATGAGCTCGACCGAGGGACTTCAACGGGGGATGGATGTCGTCAACACGTCGGAACCAATCTCGGTTCCCGTCGGGGAAGGGGTCCTTGGCCGTATTTTCAATGTTGTTGGAGAGCCCACCGACCAGCGAGGACCGGTCGAATTTACGAAGAAGTATCCGATCCATCGCCCTGCACCTTCGCTCATCGAGCAGGATACTAAGGCGAACATCCTCGAGACCGGAATCAAAGTTATCGACCTCATTTGTCCCTTTACCAAGGGCGGCAAAGTCGGGGCCTTCGGTGGAGCTGGCGTCGGTAAAACCGTCGTCATCATGGAGCTCATCAACAATATCGCCAAGGGACATGGCGGATACTCTGTCTTCGCGGGGGTAGGTGAACGGACTCGTGAAGGAAACGACCTCTACGGGGAGATGAGTGAAGCGGGCGTCATTGATCTAAAGGATATTCGCAACTCGAAAGTCGCGCTTGTTTACGGACAGATGAATGAGCCTCCGGGCGCGCGCCTGCGCGTGGCTCTGACGGCCCTCTCCATGGCGGAGTATTTCCGCGATGAAAAAAATCAAGACGTCCTTCTCTTTATTGACAACATCTTTCGATTTTCGCAGGCCGGCTCCGAAGTCTCCGCGTTACTTGGGCGAACTCCGAGCGCTGTCGGATATCAACCGACACTCGCTGCCGAGATGGGTGACCTTCAGGAGCGCATCACATCGACAACGAAGGGTTCCATCACGTCATTCCAAGCGGTCTATGTGCCGGCCGATGATCTGACCGATCCGGCACCGGCGAACACGTTTGCGCATCTGGATTCCACCATCGTGCTCGAACGTTCTATCGCTGAGCTCGGTATCTATCCGGCAGTCGATCCCCTTGCCTCCACCTCCAAAGCGTTGGCTCCGGAAATTGTCGGAGACGACCACTACGCCGTGGCGCGCGGCGTCCAAAAGGTCTTGCAACGCTATAAGGATCTGCAGGACATCATTGCGATCCTGGGAATGGACGAGCTTTCGCCCGACGACAAGCTGACTGTCTTTCGCGCGCGCAAGATCCAGCGCTTCCTCAGCCAGCCCTTTCATGTGGCCGAAGTCTTCACCGGAACTCCCGGCCAGTACGTCACGATTGCGGAGACCATCCGCGGCTTCAAAGAAATTCTCGATGGCCAGCACGATGAAGTTCCAGAGGGGAACTTCTACATGAAGGGCGGCATCGATATGATCAAGGAATAGCACCAGTCCTAGTGACTCGCGAGTCCCCAAGTTTCTGCCATGGCCACTCTCCGACTTGAGATCGTTACTCCTGAGACGAAGACGTTTTCCGACGATGTGGATTCGGTAGTCATCCCCGGCGCCGAAGGTGAATTCGGCGTCCTTCCACAGCACGTCGCCTTGATGACGGAAATCGTTCCCGGTGAACTAAGGATTATGAAGGGGGGGCAGGAGACGCGGCTGGCCGTCGGCGCTGGCTTTGTCGAGGTGACTCAAGAATCAGTTTCCGTGCTGACGGATATGGCAGTTGCCGAGCATGAAATCGACGAGGCGGCCGCGGAAGCGGCGATCAGACGTGCCGAAGAGGCAATGAAGAGTAAACACCTCGACGAGGAAGGGTATGCGGCCGTTCAGGCAGCCTTGCAGAAATCGTCCGCGCAACTGCGCGTGAAGCGTCGCCGCTCCGTTTAGTCCTGCTAATCTCTCGATTCTAAAACGGTCGCCAACTCCCAGGCGTCGGATTATGCCGACGGACATTTCCGAGTTCCTTGGCGGTTATCTTCGTAACGGACCTCTGCGTCTCGGCCAGGTGCGAATCTTTCCCGACTGCCACCTCTGCCATGTAGATGATTCCGAACGGAGTGACCTCAGGAATTTCACTGACCCTCACGATGCCATCGAGATCGCAAGATACGATGACGTCGGCAATTATCGGCCCTTAAAGACCGCGCCGACTCTGCGACATGGATGGCAGCTCAGATTGAAAACCCTCGAGGAGGTCACCCTCGCGCTTGATTTCCTTTATCCAGCCGCCTTGGGCACCGCTCTGGCGTTCACGAGAAGAACACTCACACACGTCGATCTCCGTCAGACTCTTGCCAGGCAAACAGGCATGTACGCGGTCACGAAGAAGATCACCGATGAACAAGCCGAGGCAACAATCCTACGGACTTGCAATCACGAGCACGGGTGCATACGTCGCATCCTCTGGTCGATTTCGTCCGGTCATCCGGCCCCATTCACCCATCGCCCTTCTGAAGTCCCGTGGTCGAAGACCGAACTTCCCATTCTCTGCGCTGAAGCGTGCAACTTGCTTGTTGCAGCAGCGCGCAAAACGGTCAAGTCGGCTCGGACGTAGAGCCTTCGTATGCCTCGGGCTCGATGTGCACGACAACGTCAACCAGATGAAAATTTCCGTGGAGAAGCGAGTTCTTTACAAGGTGCGCGGTATCGTGACCCTCGCGAACTGTGCAATCGCCGGAAACGCGCACATGAATGTCCGCGAATCGCGCAAAGCCGCTCTTCCGCACGCGACACTTCTCAACGCTCGTGACACCCGGCACGGCTTGAACCGCGGTGAGAATTTCGGTGACCAATTCCGGAGCCGCCTGCGCGTCGAGGACCTCGTCGATTGAAGCTCGAAGCATCCCCACACCGTTGAAGATGATCAATCCACAGGAAAAGAGGGCCGCCCACGCGTCAGCTTGCGCCCAAGCCGGGCCGCCAATCAGTGCCGCGGAGATGCCGACCACAGCGGCCAACGAGGTGAGCGCATCAGAACGGTGATGCCACGCCTCAGTCTGAAGAGCCCGGCTTTCTATGACCTTCGCGCGCAGCGACACCCAACGAAAAAGGCCTTCCTTCAAGAGAATAGCTCCCACCAGGACAACTAACGTAAAGCTTGCCGGACCAACTCCCAGCTCCGTCGATCGTTGCAAGACCATAATTTGGCGGATGCTGTGCAATCCAAGCGTTGCGCCAGCCGCGACGAGCAGCAGTGAGCCAGCAACGGCTGCTAATGATTCCATCTTGCCATGACCATAGGGGTGCTCGGAATCCGGGGGGCGCTCCGCATACTTGATGGCTCCCCACATCATTGTTGAACTCAAGACGTCGAGTGAGGACTCGATGCCGTCGGCAATCAGCGCGTTGGAATGCCCGAGGAGACCGCCAGCTATCTTGGCCAGGGCGAGGATCAGATTGATGAGAATTCCCGCCAGCAGAAGCTTGCGGCTTTCACTCCCCTGGCGACCTACGAAATCCACAAGAACACTACCGACTGCGAATCTTAAAAGTTGGTAAAAGTCATCCGTCCCGCTGCCGGCTCGAAGTCGCCGACCTCTAGCTTTTTGAGGTAAGCGACGGTTCGGTCTTTCTCGCGTGGAATCGGAATAGGACCAGGCCCAGCCCAGCCCCTTGGATGCTCAGTCACGGTGTAGACAATGTTGATAATTTCATTGGGCTTGGCACCGCTCGCCGACCGGAGGACCTGGCTGATTAGGGCCACCAATTGCACTCTCTGCTCGGTTGGAGTTTCTCCAGGTGCCACATCCACCCGCAATATCTCAATCTTGAAAAATTCCGGCGCCTTCGCTTGCATCGCCTCGTATGCTGAAGGAGGAAGCTCCGCGTGGAGGACTGGCACGACGAAGAAGAGCATCAACAGTCGCAATTTCATGCCGATATTTCCCTAGCAGATCGCGTGGGGCGCGTAAATGGATGATGCCGCAAGTCACTCTTCGACGCTGCGACACTCCTTCACAAACTCAGTGACTGCCGATTGAATCAGTGCAGCCAAATCCACTTTCGGGCGCACAAAGCGGGGTTTGAACCAAGGAAACATCCCCAAAAGATCATGTGTAACAAGGATCTGGCCGTCACAGCCGCTTCCACTGCCGATTCCAATCGTTGGCACCCGAGTTTTTCGGGAAATAGATTCAGCAACGGGGGGCGAGACCAGTTCAAGCACGAGCCCAAATACCCCGGCTTCGTCGAGAGCCACTGCATCGGCAATTAACTTCTCCGCTTGCTCCGGATCCTTGCCCTTCACCTTATAGCCACCTTCCTCCTTAACCCTTTGCGGAAGCATTCCGATATGACCTAGCACTGGAATTCCTTCGCCCAGGATGCCCTTTATCACTGGCAGCAGCTCCCTGCCGCCTTCCGGTTTGACCCCTTTCGCACCGGCCTCAACGAGCTTACGCGCATTGCTCACGGCCATGCTTTTCGTTTCGGTGCTGTGCGCAGGCAAGTCAGCGATCAAGGGCGTTTCGCTCACTCCACGAGCGACGGCGCGTGTATGATGGATCATGTCGTCCAGAGTGACCTCGGTGGTATCAGGATATCCCAGCACAACCATGCCAAGCGAGTCGCCCACAAGCAAAAAATCAAGCCCCAATCCGTCAAGCAACCTCCCCATGGGATAATCGTACGCAGTCAGTGCGGCGAACTTCCACGACTTCGCCTTGCGCTCAATAAAGCGCTGCGCGAGGGAATTTGATTCGCACCTATTCTCGGTAAGATTACGTCCCATGACTCTGATCATCAGTACATTGAGTCACAATATACACTTACGTGCTCCACGGTGCTGAGTTCGCTGAGGAGTTCTTCCACGTTTCGGGAAAAGGTAGGGAGGATCAGCTTTGGTCGGATGTCGGCGAGCGGGCGAAGGACGAAAAGGCGTTCCGCTATTCGGGGGTGGGGCAGGGTGAGGCGAGGGGTTGAGATGACAAGATTTTCGCAATAGAGCAGGTCGATGTCGATTACGCGAGGGCTGTTTCTCGTGGCCGAGGGGCGGCGTCCAAGGGCCTGTTCAATACTCTGAAGCCTTTGGAGCAATTCCTCCGGCTCTTCCCGAATGAAAAACTCGAGGACGGCGTTGAGGAAGAGAGGGGATCCTGGAGGGCAATGAACGGGAGAGGTTTCGTAGACCTTTGAGCACAGCACAGGCTGCGGTCCGACATGGAGAGGATCGATTCGCCTCCACGCAGCTTGGAGATACGCGAGACGCGGTTCGATGTTCGATCCAAGTGCAATCCCGGTGCGCATTTCTCAAGTTGACGAGATCGAGAAAGCGGAGTGGTTCCGCTGACTTCAAGTTCCTGGCAGCTATTTCAAGCCAAGAACATCCTGCATATCGTATAGGCCAGGCGGTTGGGATGTTGCCCATTTTGCGGCCCGGAGGGCGCCTTTTGCAAAGGTCTCCCTGCTGGAAGCCTTGTGGGTTAGCTCCAACCGCTCGCCAACGTTGGCGTAGATGACGATATGGTCGCCGACGACGTCGCCGCCGCGCACCGCATGCAAACCGATCTCAGTGTTGGTTCGTTCACCAACCATACCGGTGCGTCCATGACGGGTGTCTCCTTCATAGGAAAGACCCCGGACTTCAGCCAGGATCTCAGCCAACCGCTTTGCCGTCCCGCTCGGAGCATCCTTCTTTAATCGGTGATGCATCTCCACCACTTCGAGATCGAATTCAGGTCCGAGAATCTCGACGGCCTTGCGTGTAAGCCAAAAGAGAGCGTTAACTCCGACGCTGAAATTGGGAGCAAACACGATCGGGATCTTCCGCGCGGAATTTGCAACCCGCTGCCGACTCTCGCTGTCCTGGCCGGTGGTTCCGATGATCAAAACCTTTCCCGCCTGTTCGCAGACCTCTGCCAACGCGGCGGTCGCATCAGCTTGCGTAAAGTCAATCACCGCCTGGCAATCGGGCAGCGCCGCTTGCAAATCATCGCCGAGGTCAACTTGCGCCGCTATCTCAAACTGAGAATCGACGGATGCACATGCGAGGACGGTTTGACCCATGCGACCCCGCGCACCGTTGATAAGCAGCTTCAGCGGAGTCATCGATAATCCGAGCCAGAACGGACGCTCGAAGCAGCGGCTTTGGGCAGGCGAGCAGTCATACAATTTCCAAGGCCGTGAGGGTCGCGCGCAATTTTTCCTTATTGGCAGCAGACATCTCGCAGAGCGGAAGGCGAACCTCGGCGCTCATCGCGTTTTTCAATGAGAGCGCGTACTTGATAGGCACCGGATTCGGCTCGATGAAAAGGTCCTTGAAGAGTCGGTAATGCAGTCTGTGAGCTTCGACAGCTTCATCGACTCGACCTTCGCGCCAAGCGCGGACCAAGGCGGAGATTTGCCCAGGGAGTAAATTTGATGCCACGCTAATCACACCCACGCCGCCGGCAGAAAGAAATGGAAGTGTCAGCGAGTCGTCACCGGACAAAATCTCGAACTCGGCAGGCAAAGCTTGCTGCAGCTGACTGACTCTCTCAACGGAACCGCCCGCTTCTTTTATGCCGACAATATTTGTGCAGTCAGTCGCTAGACGCGCCACGGTTTCCACTGCGATCTCGATCCCGCACCGACCAGGTATGCTATAGAGGATGATCGGTAGTCCCACAGCGCCAGCGATCGCACGATAATGGCGATATACCCCTTCCTGCGACGGTTTGTTGTAGTAGGGAGCGACCAGGAGAGCGGCATCCGCGCCAAGCCTTTCCGCCGCGCGCGTCAGAGAAATCGCTTCTGCGGTAGAATTCGATCCGGTCCCGGCGATGACTCGGCAGCGGCCCTTGGCGCGCCCGATGGCCGTCTCGATCACCTCAGAATGCTCCTCGTGAGAAAGGGTGGGAGATTCTCCCGTTGTCCCTACCGGGACGATCCCCTCGACACCTCCGGAGATCTGCGACTCAATCAATGACTCGAATGCTTCACGATCGAAGGCACCGTCTCTAAACGGCGTCACCAGGGCGGTATGCGTGCCGGCGAATGACATTCGTGCAGAACTACAGCGAAATCGTCCCGTCGAAAACAAAATCTGCCGGGCCGGTTAGCGTGACATTACGCAAGCTCCCGTCAGCCGCTTCGAATCCAACTTCCAGAGTATCTCCTCCGCGAACTTTCACTTTGATTGGGGACGTTGAGCCTCCCCGCATGCTGTGAAGGAGTGCGGCCGCACAAACGCCTGTCCCGCAGGCGAGGGTCTCTGCCTCCACGCCACGTTCGTAGGTGCGAACGGCGATGGCTTGCGAAGCGAGGACTTGAACAAAATTGGCATTCGTTCCTCGCGGCGCAAAAGCAGGGTGGTGACGAAGGGCGGCTCCATCCTTGACCACATCAATCGCCGCGATGTCTTCCGAAAAGACGACAGCGTGGGGAACTCCGGTATTTAGGAAGTGGACGTTCAGAGTTTGGCCGTTAATTACAAGATCGAAGGGCGCACGATAAGAATTTGGATCGCTCATCGTAATGCAAACGAGGTCGCCGGGAAAGGAAGCTCTGATGATCCCCGCGAGGGTTTCAAAGCTCATTTCAGCGTTGCTCGCACCCAAGCGCCGCGCGAAGCGAGCGAAACAACGTGCTCCGTTGCCACACATCTCCGCTTCTCCACCATCGGCATTGTAGTAGCGCATTCGAAAATCTGCACCTTGCGTCGAGGGCTCGACCGCCAGAACGCCATCGGCTCCGACCCCACGATGGCGGTCGCAAAGCAGCGCCACGCGAGAAGCGTCTAAAGAGAGCGCTTGGTTGCGATTGTCAATCATGACGAAGTCATTGCCGGCCCCGTTCATTTTGGTGAAGGAAAGTAGCATGACTGCGGAAGCTAGGCGGACTTGGTGGCTTGCACAAGTGGGCGCACGAAATCGGCTACGCGACCGGCGAGGTCAGGAGCTGTGCCGTTTTCCGAGATGCGCCGGACGATGGCGCTCCCAACAACGACCGCATCCGCTTGGCGTGCGACCATCGCAGCCTGCTCGGTGGTTGAGATTCCGAATCCGACCGCAATGGGCAGCGTTGTATGCCGGCGCAGCTCGGCGACTTGCGCGGAAATTGTGTCTGCCAGACGGCTCTGCTCGCCAGTGACTCCCTCGCGAGAAACGTAATAGACAAACCCTTGGGCGGTTGAAACGATTTTCGCCATGCGCTCGGAAGGGGTGGTGGGCGCAACCAGCCGAATCGGATCAAGACCCCCTGACCAGATCAGCGCAGTATCTTGTTCGGCTTCGTCGGGCGGAAGGTCCAGAATCAATAACCCGTCTGCACCGGCCCCAGCCGCGTTCGTCAAGAACTTCTTAAAACCGTAGGCATAGATGGGATTAAGATAGGTGAAAAGGACAATAGGAAGCTCCGACTTGGTACGGAAGCGCTCGACGATCTCGAGGGATCGGGCGACTGTCATTCCCGCCGCGAGCGCTCGGTTTGACGCTGCTTGAATGGTTGGACCGTCGGCGAGGGGATCCGAAAAGGGAATCCCCAACTCCAAAAGATCCACGCCCGCGGACTCCAGAGCATGAGCAATATCGAGCGTTGCTTCCGCAGAGGGATCGCCTGCCGTAATGTAGGCGATAAATCCGCTCTTTTTTGTGGAAGCGAGTTCATCGAAGCGTCGCGAAATTCGTCGATGATTCATCGGAGATGAGGGTAATCCGCAATTCAGTCGAGCTGCCGGCCCTTTCAGCTAGCCCGCACGTCCGGCTTGGCCAAGACGAAAGTTGAGGTCCTTAATCGGCCGTGAGCGGAGGCGCGGCCATTCTCACTCAAGAGGTGAACGTGGGATCTCGGGTCTAGCGAGGCTTTCTTTCGCGTCCGATCAAAACGCCTGCCGGGGGCA
>DATDKN010000215.1:0-3990 GCA_036519995.1 Terrimicrobium sp.
GCTCGGGTCGTCATCTGTGGCACTGCTTCGGTCGCGAGCTGGGATCCGCCGCCCACCGGGCCGCGTGTTGAGCGCCATATTCTGGTGAAACGGGCACGAATGGCCGGATTTCTAATTTTCGATTATCAGCATCGCTATGAAGAGGCCGTCACTCGGCTGGCGGAGTGGGTCCGCCAGGGGCGACTGAGATACCGGGAAGATATCGCCGAAGGCATTGAAAATGCCCCAGGCGCCATTGCCGCGCTTTACCGTGGAGAAAACCTTGGCAAGCGGCTCATTCGCCTCCGTGAGGAGTAAGTTTTGATGTGACGATTAAATTACACGATCAGCAGTTTCGAACTTTGGTCAGATTGCGTGTCCGCTTTCGGGGCAAAGCGGACATGACGTATTGCATGCATATGTCTTTTGACTCAAAGCGGACATCGCTAGCTGCACCGACTTTCGGAGGTAAAGCGGACATGGCGCGTGCGATACAAGAATAAGGGGATGCGCACTCGTTGCGCAGCCGGGCCGCCACTCTTTCCTTGTGTTTGCTATGTGCGGTAGCTTTCCTCCCGGAAAGATGTCTGGACGGGAAGGGGACGAATAATGACTTCACTTCGAGTAATCGCTGCCGTCTGCGCCACGATCGGTTGGGTCGGAACGTGCTATGCCGATTGCTCCTCACTCCAGGCATCAGCACGCCAATGACATGGCTCGCCGCGACAGTCTCGACCACGCTGGTTTCATGGAACGTCGTGGGTCGGCCGGTGCCGTTGCCGAGAATGTGGCGATGGGATGCGAGACCGAGGCCTGTGCAAGGCGAATGTGGATGCAGTCGCCGCGGCACCGCGCAAACATGATGCTCGGCGGGTGCCAGGCCGTCGCATCCGCGGTATCTGCCAGTGGCCGCCGATATTGGGCGATGGAGATCAGTGGCAACACTCGTACGGCTGTCCGCCAAGCCGGTGTTCGCCATGTTGGTGTCACTCTCGCCCGAGCCACCCGCAAAGGCAGCGGTCACGATGGTCTTGTCGGTCGCGACTTCTCCGTCGATGGAAGTAACGCACCGTGAGCACCACGCGCATGTAAATGTTACCCTCCCGAAAGCGGATATCCAACCCATCAAATTCGGAGTGCAGGTAATCCCCGCCGGCTCATGCGGGCTCGCAGCAGTTAACGTGGCCTAACGTTCCGTCAGACGCTGATAATATTAGTTATCGGAGGGTGCGCGTAAAGACGCGATGGCCGCTCGACCCTAAAGCGGACTGAGGACAGCAAGACATAAAGCACTAGAACTTTGAGGGCCTACGGTAGATACGTTTCATTTCCGCATATCCGAGATTGACCTGCGGTCGCGAACGGCCAAACTTGGCCTTCTTCGTTGTCGCTCTCCACACAGCAATAGCGAGAGCACTGGCAAGGGTGTCTGCGTGAATGTCTGGCACCGTCTGTCTGTCGCGCAGATCCTTGAGCGACGATTCAAGATCGACGGAGCCCATGATTTCCCTGGCAAGCCTCAGCTCACCGCAATGCAGTCGAGCGTCGATCGCCGAAAGCAACAGCGAGAGCGGCACGGTATAGCAGGCAGCTCCTGTCTGCACCGTCTCGTTGCCGGATGTAGGGATATTGACACGGATCGGACGGGCGATCGCCTTAAAGAGGTCAGAAACCTCGCGGCCAACCTGCGTCTCGTCCAGTACCAAATCGCAATCTTGCTTCAGTCGCTGCAGGATCAGATGGACATCCTCAATAACCTGAGGAAAGGTCATGCCTGAGTAATGCTGAAGATGTTTAACCTCATAGTAATGCTTCGCTGGTGTGTTCGGCGTTTCGCGCTCCGCGTAAGCTCTAAGAATGCACAGTGAACTCACCTCTCCAAGAGAAACGCCAACGACATTGCGGATTTCAGACCGCCAGGCGACGTTATCTATATCCATAGCGGCTTGACCTTGTCTGTGAACGCATCGGCAATGAGTTGGCTCATCAGGCTCGTGGAGCGATTTGCGAGAGAGGCGACGCCGGCGACAGCGTTGGCAACGTCGTCCCGAGCGCCCGGAGGATGGTCAATGCTGTCTCTGCCCCCGCGAGCCGTCCTACGTTCGAGACTTACTAGTTGATGAACCAGCCGGTCGTTATCGATGAGGCGGATCTGTGATGAATTAATTAGTGGCAGAAGATCGAAATAAAGCTGCGATTTCGTCCGGTCGCTGGCTTCGTAAATTATCCCACATTTTTTGAACTGTTCGGCGGGCCACACGCCGCCGTAACGGTCGCCTACAACACGGCTAATCCGATAGCTCTTCAAGGTATCGGCAAAATCGCCAACGACTTGTTCGGGGGAAAATGGACTTCGGCGCTCTCGTATACAGTCGAGGACAACCGTGTCGCCTTCAACGTGAGCGATTGCGAGTCCGAAAGAATCTCCCGATCCGCCAGACGGGTCAGTAAATGCAATGTAGCTTTTTTGTTTCTCCGGTGCGCGTTCACCCACCCCTGGCTCGAGACAATCACGCAAGGCCTCGATCGTGATGAAGCGCTCAATATCAGTTCGAAACTGTCCACCGTACTCGGCAGCAGCCGAGGCGGGATCAGCCTGATAAGCCCGGTCAATGACCTCCTGAGGCAGCGTCGGGTTGAAATCACGACTAGAGCCCTGAACGACCAGAACGCGAGGGTCGCCTTTCTCACCAAAGTGACGGTCATAGAGTGACCATACTTCACCACGGCGAGCGTATGGCGATGAAATGATGATCAACGGGCCGCGCGTAGTCGCCAAACTCGGCCGGATCGCATTGAGAATTTCAGTATCTGGATTGCTGGATTCCTCACTCAACCAGAAGGCAGCCTCGGAAGCGATTACGGCGATACTCGTGACGCCGCGGATGCGGCGGAACGAGGCTGACCGAACTTCGATTAGAACATTGTTATCTAACTCAAGCGTGTCAGCTGTCCGATTGACCATGCGCTGGGCTAGGATCGGGGACGCTTGGAAGGCGCCCTCGATGTAGTCCAGCTGTACCTTTGCTTGGCGCGTGTCAGGAGCGAGAACTATCAGCACCGCTTTCTCACCAGGAGCGAGGACGGAGGAGTGATCGCAGAGGCCAGCGAAGTATGCCGCCAGAACAGAGGCGGTTCGATCTTTGCCACCTCGGCGTCCGATTACGAATACCGCTTCGTCGACCGGAGCACTTGGTGATTGGTCGCGACCGGTGAAGCGCCGGAAGATCTCGAGCTCAGACGGCTCCAGAGGCTCGCCCATGCACGCGAGCAGCATCGGACGCCATCCCGACCAGGTCTCGCCCGCAAGCACGTTGCCGAGTAGCTGTGGATCGCTAAGAGCGCGTCGAAGGGTAGTCTTGGGTTTCATTCGGCTCTTTCGTCCGCTTGAGATATTCATCCACGCCCGGCGTGATGTCCTTAAGCCGCCTTTCCTGGCCGATGTCAGCCAGCAGCCTGCGCAACGTGTTTGTCGCTGTCGTGTACTTGCCAACGTCGAAGTCTTCGCCCTTGAGCAACGCCAGGCGAGCGTTCCTGCACCACACGATCAGGCCCGCGGCTTCCTCGATGATTGCTCGCTGAACTGCGGTAGGATCTGAGCCGAGATGTTCGACAAGATCGGCCACGGCATCACGATATTCACGATAGGCCAGCGTGTGCGGATCGATGCCTGACAGCAGCACTTTGCCGTTCCCTACACGCGACCTCGCTGCCGGCTTGACCTTGCGATCAGCGCGACGGCTTGGGTGCTTCGGCTCAGCTTCAAAGCCACTCAAATCAGACCCCGATGCGACATACACGCGACATAGTACCAGAAAATCGCAGGAAATAAAGGAATTCTGCGTGACTAGCGGATTGCAATCCTATCATTGCACACAAAAGAATGCCGGGAAATACGATCTTGGAAAGATTTCGTCTTGATGATTGCCGTCGAAAAAAAATCTGGAGCCGTCGGATGCTTCGGCAGAAAAACTGTTAACTTCCTGCCAACTGGTGTGTGCGCTCCTCCCT
>DATDKN010000216.1:0-5668 GCA_036519995.1 Terrimicrobium sp.
AACAGCCTGCGCACGTCAGACGATGACCACGGGACCAGTCGTAGAGGGAACGTAGTAAAACTTAGCCATTTCCGCCCGGTTCGGGTTGTTCCCTATAAATTGGAAATTTAAAAGCTTGCTGATGCGTATGGGGAGACAACCTGCGAGGTCACAGGAGCGCTTCGGTTAGAAATCGCGCACAAAACCAACAAATTGGGCACGTTGGTGTCCGGCTTATTGATGAGAATTGCCAAGTTGCTGTTTGTTTCCTTGGTGTTGTGAGTACCGTCACTTTACGCGCCGGCGGCGACCTTGCGAGCTTTGGTCAACTTCCTTGCCACGGAGAATCAATACCTGGACCGTTCGTGAATACCGTTTCGGGGCGCCTGAGGAGAGCCCTCAACTGGGATCATACGACCAAGCAAATCAATCGCGAGATTGCATCGCGGTTCTCTGCAGAATGATGTTACCCATGTAAACATCTCTGCAGGTAAAAAGCTGCAGCTTGTCACCAGATGTGTACAGTGGAAACATTGAGCTGAGGCGCATGTAAGCGTTGTCAACATGGAAATCTTCAGGCAGTCTGGCGGGGTGGACGGGATATCAGAGATCAATTCGGAAAGGACGTTGCGCTACCACCATGGGGAACTCAGGGAAACATTGGTGCGAGTGGCTATTGAAGCGATTGAGCAGCGCGGGGAAGCTTCTTTCACGATCCGCGAGATAGCGAAGGTGGCAGGCGTGAGCCATGCGGCGGCTTACCGCCACTTCAGGTCCAAGCACGAATTGCTTGCTCGGATTGCGGAGGAGGGTTTTTACGGTTTGCAAGCCTCTTTTCATCAGGCGCTCGGAGAAAACGCGGGCCGGAGTTGTCGTGCGCGAATCAAGGCTCTCGGCGAGGCTTACATTCGATATGCCCTTCAGCACCCCGGATATTTCCGGGCCATGTTTCATTTGGAACTTCGATCGCACAGCGACCTACCTTCACTGAGTGGAGCTGCGTCTCGCGTTTTCGGGACGTTGGTTGATGCCGTCACGGAAGGTATTGCTCGTCGCGAACTAGTGAGGCGTTCTCCCCGAGAGTTGGCGATGGTGGTGTGGGCTACCATCCACGGGCTCAGTTTTCTGCTTCTCGACCAGCAAATTGATTCTCCCCCGGCTCCTGATGAGCTAATTGAGCTCGCTATTGAGCGTTTGGACGCGGGATTGGCCCATCCTTAAGCCGGCCTGCAAAATTATCTTCTCTCGCGACGAATTTGAATGCGATGAGATAAGCAACGCTTGCTCAAGGAACCTGTTTCGCTAGGCAACAATCTCGGTGCCGATCCCGGAGTTGGTGAAAATTTCGAGCAGCATGCAATGGTGGATGTTGCCGCCGATCATATGAATTTTTTCAACGCCATTCTTCAAAGCATCGGCGGCCGATTGCACTTTGGGAATCATGCCACCATCAATAACCTTGTCTTTAATCAAAGGATCAATTTGCCCGGAGTGAACGGTCGGAATCAAAGACTCGCTTGAGGCAGGATCGCGCATGATGCCAGGCACATCGCTGACAAAGATGAGCTTGGTCGCTTGAATAGCGGAGGCGAGGGCGCCCGCTGCGACGTCGGCATTGATATTGAGAACCAGCCCGTCCTCGGCAGCGCCGATCGGGCTAATGACCGGAACCACTTCGTCGCGGAGAGCAGCACGAATCGCTCGAATATTGATCCTGGTCGCTTCGCCGACAAAGCCAATGTCGACTTGTTCGCCGTCATCTTTGCGTTGCGGTGGAAGTTTTCGCGCAACGAAGACCGACTTACCGGAAATGCCTTGGGCCTTGCCTCCGAACCTAAGAATGCTCTCGACGATCTTCGGATTAATTTCGTTGTCGAGCGTCTGCTCAACTATGGCTATCGAGACCTCGTCGGTAACTCGAAGTCCATTGACAAACTGGGCTTTTAGACCCGCCTCGCGCATCCTTGCGGTAATCGCTTTGCCGCCGCCGTGAACCAAAACTGGGTTGATTCCGACCGCCTCGAGAAAGACAACATCCCTGAGAAAGCGGTCCACGATCTGATCCTCTTCCATCGCCGCCCCGCCATACTTGACGACAAAGGTTTGACCGCGAAATCTCTGAATGTAGGGGAGGGCCTCAATCAGGCTCTCGGCGCGGGCTTCCGGGGTCAAGGGGACGCGCATACTTATTCGCCGCGGTTAAACCTCACATATTCCTCAGTCAGGTCGGTCGTCCACACCGTATGAGAAAACTCGCCGATGGAGAGATCAATTTTGACACGGAATTCCTCGCTTGCGGCCACAGCCTTGAGTTTGGCCCACGGGGTCGAAGCGAGCACCCCTTGTTGCACGATTGGGAGATCGCCGTACCAGATGTTTGTTTTTTCCTCGATCATCCTCGCTCCTGAATAGCCAAGCGCGCACATAATACGGCCCCAATTCGGGTCACCACCAGCCCAGGCACACTTGACCAGGGCGGAATTCGCGACCGCCTCGGCGGCCCGACGAGCATCTCCCGCCGAAGCGCCGCCATGCACCTCAACTTCCACTAGTCGCGAAACGCCTTCACCATCTTTTACGATCATCCGGGCAAGAGCCTTTGCAGCCGCGTCCAAAGCCTCCTGAAACTGTGCGAGCGGGGGAGCTGTATCCGAGGCGCCGTTCGCCAGTAAGATGACGGTGTCGTTCGTGCTCATGTCGCCGTCCACGGTGATGCGATTGAAGGAATTTTCCACTGCGGCACGGAGGGCAACGCGCAGCGCGGGTTGGGGGATCGCCGCGTCGGTGGTCATCACGCAAAGCATGGTCGCCATGTTCGGGTTGATCATTCCAGCACCCTTCGCTATGCCACCTATTCGGAAAGCACCCGTTTCCGTCTCGACTCCAAAGGATACCTCTTTTGGAAATGTGTCACTCGTCATGATGGCCTGGGCGCACTTCGATCCCCCGCGACGCGATAGACGGATGTTCGCCACGCCGGTCTCGATCCGACTGATTGGAAGCGGAACACCGATCCGACCCGTCGAGCATACCAAAATTTGCTCCAAGGTGAGTCCAACACGCGCAGCGGCAGCGGCAGCCATAGCGCGCGCATCGGCAAGACCTTGCGCCCCGGTGCAGGCATTGGCGTTTCCGCTGTTGAGGATTACCGCCCGAATATTGCCAGATCTAAGATGCTCCATCGAGACTTGGACCGGCGCCGCCTTGACGAGGTTGGTAGTGAAAGTAGCCGCAGAAGTGCATGGGGTTTGCGAAATGAGCAGCGCGGTATCGTCGCGGCCTTCCTCGGGATCCTTGATGCCGCACGCCACGCTTCCGCAGAAAAAACCGCCCGCTGCGCAGATGCCGCCTCGAGTCGGTCGAATCATAGCAGTCCCTCGGCCTCGGGAAATCCCGCCATCAGGTTGAAGTTTTGCACGGCTTGTCCGGCCGCCCCTTTGATCAAGTTGTCCAGCGCGCTCAAGATGATCAGCCGACCGGTGCGTGCATCGTGCCGGACTGCGATATCGCAAAAGTTTGTGTAATTTACATTTTTGACGTCGGGCAGCGAAGCTGGCAGGCGTATAAAGAGCTCGGCGTCGTAAGCGGCCTTCCAGCAGGACGCCACTAGTGAAACATCCACATCCTCCTCAGGCGCGGCGAAGATCGTCGTATGGATACCGCGATTCATTGGAGCAAGGTGTGGCACGAAGGTGATCGCCACTTTGTCATTTGCGGCCCAACCGAGCTCCTGTTCAATTTCCGAGAGGTGCCGATGCTTTGGGATGCCATATGCATGCAAGCTCTCGTGACACTCGGCGAACATCAGGGAAGCTTCCGTCTTGCGCCCCGCGCCACTTACTCCACTTGCGCTGCTGGCAATGATCGTGGACGGCTTGATGAGGCCGGCCTTCAACAATGGAACGAGGGGCAGAAGGATGCTGGTCGGATAGCATCCCGCTGAAGCCACCAGGCGCGCCCGAGAAATCTCCTCACGGTGAATCTCAGGAATGCCGAGAACCGCTTCCGTAAGAAGCTCTGGGGCGGTGTGTTCGTCGCCGTAAAACTCCCGAAAGACAGCCGCATCCCGCAAGCGGAAATCAGCGCTCAAATCTACGACCTTCTTTCCTGCTTCGATCAGTGGTGCAGCAAACTCAGAAGCCAGCCCGTGAGGGAGCGCTAGAAACACGAAATCGGCGCCACTGGCAAGAAGCTCTTCGATCGAGGGTTCACTGAACACCAACGAGCTAATTCCCGACAAGCCCGTAAGTCTCACAAGGACATCTGTGACGCGCTTGCCGGCATGCTGACGCGAGGTCACGGACGCGATCTTGACCCGCGGATGGCGCGCCAAAATCGCACAGAGCTCCTCCCCGGAATATCCATTCGCTCCAACAATCGCCACCTTCGTCATGATGCGGAAGCGTATCCAGCCGCTCCGGTTTTCAAAGCGGAAATCTGGTTCTGATTAAGGACGAATCCTGGACGAATTCGCGCCTTTGTTCGGCGCTACCTGATTTCTGAAGCATCACAGCGGCGCTGCTGTCGGTCAGGGAACTCCTGACCAAGCCCGGATCTGATCTCGTGACCAACAAAGTCGTTCCGACACATAGGATAACTGCCAGTAAACCGTGCAGACACCAGATATGGACGACAACCAGCCGTTCGAGACGATCCTATGCTGTGACATCAAACCTTGCTTGGCATATCCAGCGCGCTCAAGTTCCTCTAAGTTCACGAACGGCTAGGCAGGCTACGGTCGCTGAGGTGCGCCTCAGGAAAGCCCCGATAGCAATAACTATGGCCGTGTGATATCAGGTAAATCGGGAATCAAAACGGGCGGCCCGCCTCGAGGAATGGGGCTCAGTATGGGCGGGCCGCCTTCTGCGTCCAGAGTCGGGAGTCGGGCAAAAAGCAAGTCGTCAGCTCAAGCAAGCTGGCAGAGGAATGTAACAACGCCGTCGAGTTGGAGACTCGCTTTTCGATCGGCTCGAAATCCTCACCGCGAAGAGATCCCGCTTCAGCAGATGTCTGAGGGAATTAAAAAGAATGTTTAGCGTGAACTCGAAGGGAGCGTCGTCCCCAAGGCCGGTCCCGCGTTGCCAATGTGCCCGATCCGTCCAGCCTCACGTGCCACCCGTTGTTCGCGTACTTCCTGTGCACGCCCATAGGTCGCTCATGGACACATATCGTTTTATCGCGCATCCCGGCATCAGACAAGAAACGGAGATTGTCGCCACGCAGCCGATCGAGCGAAAACGCATTCAGAACCTAGAACATCCACGAACAACGCGCAAATTCGCCTGACGACCACGGCCTCTCGAAATCGCCGAAAGTTGCTAATATTCCGGCCGAGTTTCTGCGCGGTGGGTTGCGTGCAAGGCTCGTAGCAGCTATATTAAGGTGGCGCAAGCCAACCGGGCGGCCCGCTTCTAAATGGGGCTTTTCCTGAGGCGGGCTGCCACGTTTTTCCCGTGGTCGCCTTGCTGCGAAATCGTGTCAGAGCGATTTCGCTTTTTCTAGAAGCATCTCTGCCGACTTGGAAAATCGTGCCTTTTCGAAGACTTCTGCCTGATGCATGGAAGCGTTTTTTTTCCGAGGGCATTCGGGGGGAGCGCCCCTGACTTCTCAAGGAAATCGGTCGTAGTTACACTACGCTGTCTATTACATCATGGGCCAGCCCGCTTGGAGCGACTAGCTTTAGGCAGGC
>DATDKN010000217.1:0-19506 GCA_036519995.1 Terrimicrobium sp.
GCCACGCGCAGCAACTGACGGCAGAGTCTCTCGAGAAGAATATCGCGCCTGCTGGGCCGATTCTTACGGGGCTGCGGGTTGGCATTTCTGACCTCTGGCAGAAGGCGCAGGTGACGAAGAACAGATCTTCCAAAGTTGAACACAAAGAGCGTTTGTTTCATCAGGCAGCGATAAGTTGAGCCTGGCGCTCGACCACAGTTTCGAGGGCGCGCAGGCAATGTTCGATATGAGACTCTGAAGAATGGGTTCCAAGGGAAAAGCGAACTGTCGAAGAAGCAACTCCCGGGCCGACTCCCATGGCCACGAGGACGTGCGAGGGCTGGACCGAGCCGACCATGCAAGCCGAACCGCTGGACGCGCAAACGCCCTCAAGATCAAGTCCAATGAGCAAGGCTTCCCCGTCAAGACCGGGAAGGCTGACGTTCAGTGTATTGGCCAACGTCTGTTCCGGGTCGCCGTTTCGCACGGCGCTCGGAAATCTGCTGGTCATTTCCTTCCACAGCTGATCACGCAACGCACGTAATCGAGGCTGGTCGTCGGAGCGCTTATTCTCGGCGAGCTCCGCGGCGGCCGTCATACCCACGATGGCGGCCACGTTTTCCGTGCCTGGCCTTCGGGTATTCTCATGCGATCCGCCGTGGGCAATCCGTGAAATCGCGATACCTGAGCGCAAATACAATGCTCCCGCACCTGGCGGCCCGTAAAATTTGTGCGCGGCCAGCGAGATTGCGGATACCCCCAGATCATCCGGCCGCACCGGCAACTTTCCGAAGGATTGGATCGCGTCGGTATGGAAACAAACCCGCCGTGCACGGCAGATCGCCCCGAGTTCCTCAATCGGTTGGATTGTCCCGGTCTCGTTGTTGGCGTGCATGACCGACACCAGGATGGTATCCGGACGCAGGGCGGAATTCAGATCCTCCGGATCGACACGGCCGGCGCTGTCGACCGGCAGAATCGTCAGGTCAAATCCTTCGTGATGCTTAAGACTTTCGCAGGCATGGAGCACAGCATGGTGCTCCACAGCGGTCGTGATAATATGCCGTCCTCGGGGGGCATGGGCACGGGCCAGACCCATGACCGCCAGATTGCAGGCCTCGGTGCCACCGCTCGTGAAAATGATCTCATTGGCCTTGACTCCCAGCAAGGTGGCCAAGCGTTCGCGCGAATCGTCCACCGCCGCACGTGCTTTGCGTCCCGCCGCATGAATGCTCGAGGCATTTCCACAGAACTCGCGCAGAAACGGCATCATGGCCGTCAGAGCCTCTGGCGCAAGCGGGGTGGTGGCGTTGTAATCTAAATAGACCATTCCAGTTCGGGTTCAGCGTGTCGCTTGCGTTTGTCGAGGATGCGCAACTGTTTCTCCTCGTAAAAGACAAGCGAGTAAGGTGGAACGCTATGCGTCAGGAAAACGTTCGCGCCGAGTGTGCTATGCGCGCCGATGACGGTCTCTCCACCCATTATTGTCGTGCCTGCGTAGATCGTCACATGATCCTCGATCGTGGGATGACGACGGATCCCTCTCAAGCTCTGTCCACCCGACAGCGAGCGTCCGATCAGGGCGACTCCTTGATACATCTTGACGTAGTTCCCGATGACGCTGGTCTCTCCAATGACGACTCCGGTCCCATGATCAATAAAAAAATGTGACCCAATTGTCGCGCCTGGGTGAATATCGATGCCAGTGCGACCATGCGCCCATTCGGTCATCATCCGCGGGATGATGGGTATTCCGGAGAGATGCAGTCCGTGTGCCATTCGTTGAATCGCGATGGCCTCGATAAACGGATAAGAAAGAATGATCTCTTCCTTGTTTAATGCGGCCGGATCGCCTTCGTAGGCCGCTTCGATGTCCGTATGGAGGATCTCGCGAACTTTGGGAATGGTTTCGAAAAACTTGGGCAACGATAACGCTTGGCCTCGGCGTCGGACGTCGTCGCAAAGGTGCATGCTCTGTCGCACTTGTTCCGCCAATCGATCCATTACACTGGAAACGCGATGACGCGTGAGCACGGGAAGCGATCTCTTGTGGATAGCTTCCTCATCATGAAAGCCTGGAAATAAGATCTGCAGGATGTCTTCGCAGATGTCGCCGACCGCACGCTTCGAGGGGAAATTGTACGCGTCGGTGTTGTTCATCCCTTCGACGCGCTCGTAGGAAGTTAAAATATCCTCCACGACGTGATTGAGTGCCTTCTCCATCCAGATCGGAAATATTATCCGCTGGGAGGCAATGTCGAGCCCTACCACCCGGCCGGCGCTCAAAAAACCGCTCTCTGCGGTTGCAAATATGCATGCCCTGTGTATTCGTGTATACACGAAGCATGAAAACGATCACGTTGAGTGAGGCCGCTTATGAGCGGTTGAAAGCCTGGAAGACGGGAGGAGATTCTTTCTCGCAAGTGGTCCTTCGCATGGTTCCGAAGCGGGGCACGTTCGGGGATCTGGAAGATGCTTTTCGAACGCTGTCCAAGGTTTCGGCGGAGCATTCCCACACCATGGTGGAGACGATCGCGTCACGAGGCGAGCCATAGGGATGCAAGTGGACTGCCTGGTAGCCGCCGACTTTCTCCTTGATCGTTGGCGGAATGGGGATGGCTCCGCCGCGTCCGCATACGCTCGCGCGCATCTGGAGGATTCCTTGGCCATTCCGTGGGTCGTCAAAGGCGAATTCCTTCGAGCTGCAGCTCTCGCGGAGTGCGACTCAGTGGAGTTGCTTGAGTTTCTCGCTCGTTATCCGACGCTCTGGCCAGATGAGGAGACGGTGATTGGCTTCGGCCGACTTGGCGCAGCGCTTCGACGGCAGAGTCTTTCCCTCGGCGCGACAGATCTTTGGCTGGCAGCCGCGACGTTACAGCTCGGTGTGCCGCTGGTAACGCGAGCCACCGAGGGCATCGGCAAGGTGCCCGGGATCAGGATCGATCCATTTTGATTAGTTCGGAATTTACGGAAGCGGAAAGCGACTGGTAAAGCGAACCACTTCCTGCCGCAGGGCAGCGAGCTTCGCCGGGTCGGTCCGGCTTTCGAGCGCAGCGTGGATGAGGTCGGCGATTTCCATCATCTCCTCTTCTTTCATCCCGCGGGTCGTCATTGCCGGGGAGCCGACGCGGATTCCACCGGTCTTGGTGATCGGCTCCGTATCGAACGGAATCGCGTTCTTATTGACGGTGATCGCTGCGTGATCAAGCGCCGTTTGAGCATCCACGCCCGTCAGACCGCGAGGCCGCAGGTCGACGAGCATCAAGTGGTTGTCCGTGCCTCCCGAGACAATGCGATAGCCGAGCATCGAGAGACGCGCCGCGAGAGCCTTGGCATTGTTGACGATCTGATGAGCGTAGTCCTTGAAGGAGGGCTGAAGCGCCTCATGCAGACAGACAGCTTTCGCAGCAATGGCATGCATGAGAGGGCCGCCTTGCACGCCCGGAAATGTCTGAGCGTCGAGTCGCTTGGCGAATTCCTCCTTGCACATGACCAGTCCCGCGCGCGGACCACGCAAGCTCTTGTGCGTGGTTGTAGTGACAAAGTGTGCGTGCTGGATCGGGCTCGGATGCACTCCGCCTGCGACCAGTCCTGCAATATGCGCCATATCTACGAAAAGATAGGCGCCCACTGAATCCGCGATCTCGCGCATGCGAGCGAAGTCAATAATCCGGGAATAGGCGGAGGCTCCCGCGGTAATCATCTTGGGCTTCACCTCATCGGCCAGTCGTGCGAGTGCGTCGTAATCGATCTGTTCGGTTTCACGATCCACTCCATAGTGATGAATCTCGTAGAGTTTCCCCGAGAAGTTGGCCTTATGCCCATGGGTGAGATGTCCGCCATGCGCGAGGTCCATCGTCAGCAGCCGATCGCGGGGCTGCAGGGCCGCAAAGTAAACCGCCATGTTGGCTTGGCTGCCACTGTGCGGCTGGACATTAACGTGCTCGGCGGAAAATAGTTTTTTCGCGCGTTCGATAGCGAGTGATTCGACCACATCCATGTATTCGCATCCTCCATACCAGCGTCGGCCGGGATAGCCTTCTGCATACTTGTTGGTCAGGCAGGATCCCTGGGCCTCCATCACGGCCCGGCTGGTAAAGTTTTCACTGGCGATGAGCTCGATATTCTCAAACTGGCGGCGCCGTTCATTGCGAATCGCCTCAGCGATTTGGGTGTCGACTTCTGCGAGAGGAAGCGTGGAGTCTTCCGACTGGATAAGAGATTCTGCCGTCATATTTTGGTTTTCGATAAATCGTAGAATGTTGGGAAGTGCTTTCTTGAGGGTATCTCGGCAGCGGTCGTAGGTTTCGCGTCCGAGTCCAATTGGATCAGGGACGTCTGGCGCGCCCGGTTCGAATTCGCGCAACAGATAAGTCTTTTCACAAGCTTCCGGAAAGAGGAGCTCGATCATGTGCTTGTGATCGCGTGTCATCACGAAGATATGCGTGGCCGCGCGCACAAGATCCTCGGAGACTGGCTGGCTGCGAAAATTTGCTAGATTCACACCGTCGACGGAAAGCGCTTGGATCGCGTGCTGGCTTGCCGGCATGCCCCGGCCGGCGCTCATGCCGGCCGATTCCACACGGATGTCATGGCGTCCCGAGAGGAGCTTTCTGAAAAGCCCCTCGGCCATCGGGCTGCGGCAAACATTGCCGGTGCAAACAAAAAGGACATGCTTCATGAAGTCTCTAAAAATGGTTGGGAGTGGCGGGCAAGTCAATTGCGCGGGGACCTTGACTGCCAGCTCCGCAGATCGTTGGGAAGTGCGACGACGATTCGATTGCACAAGACACTTGTTAAGCCATTTTTACCGGGCTATGTAGCATGCGCCCGATGAGCGATATTCCTGAGGACTGGTTTTTTCTGGAAACGGCCTGGCGCTTTGCGCTTGTGCTGACGGGCTGTCAAGAGGGGACTGCCAAAGTCTTCAAGGACTCCGTTGACGAGCTCTTGCGCCATCCGCATCCGGGTGATCTCGAGCGATCGAAGCAGTTGTTCTTTACAATCGTCCGTCGCCGCAGCCTCAAGTTTCCTGCGCGCTGCGAACTTGAAGGGACTGCCGCAAAATTGCACAAGCTGCCTGAGCCCGGGCGCAGCGCCTTGGCGTTACTCTACCTGGACGCGCTGCCGGCCTCGGATATCCAACACGTCTTAAATCTTGACGAGAGGCTTCTCGCCGACGCGGTGGACAAGACGCGCTCGGCACTTCGCGCGCAGAGGGCAATGGCCACATGAACTCGAAAACCGCCCGGCAGATCCTGGTTTGTCGTCGTCCCACAGGGCACGACGACTCCGACCCGCTGGTCAAGCGAGCTCTCCTGGTGGCCGCGAAAGACAAGGCGCTTGCTGCCGAAGTTGAGTCGCAAACGGCATTCGATCGGGCCTGTGCGGATGATCTCGAGGGTATCCGGCTGGATTCAGACTCCATAGCCCAAATCGACGAAGGCGCTCGCGTGTTCACGGCAAAGCATGGGAAAGGTCGAACTCAGGTGGGAAATCACGCCGCCTTTGCTGTCGGCGTCGGGTTTCTTCTTTTGGTTGCTTTGCT
The DNA here is from genome assembly GCA_036519995.1 of Terrimicrobium sp. GTDB lineage: Bacteria > Verrucomicrobiota > Verrucomicrobiia > Chthoniobacterales > Terrimicrobiaceae > DASTFP01. The sequence continues at coordinate 5,528 of DATDKN010000217.1, forward strand.
TGTCTGGATGTTCCTGGGCCGTGCGGGCACGTTTCCGAACGAGGCCTTGAAAATTGCGGCGACCGGCGCGAAAGCAACTCCCAACCAGTTTGATGCCGTCGAGGAGAAAGTGAGCGGATTGCAAGATTGGTTCGCTCTCAAGGGCTTTGACAATTTTCAGGTGCCGGCGGAATTCGCGAACTTTGACGTCGTTGGGGTGCGGCAGTTTACGGTCGATAATGAGCCGGTCGCCCAAGCGCTCGTTCCCGAAAACGTCATGTACTTGTACTGTTTCGCCTCCCAGCCATTCGGAATCAGCATCGTCCCGGAAGGATCCTGGCGCATCACGGAGGCGGATCGATCCGTTCTCGCCATCCGCGAGGAGAACGGCATGTGCTTTCTCATTGCCTTTCGAGGTTCGAAGCAACAGATGAAGGACTTATTGGAAAAAACCGGCGCTCTCCGCTGAGAAGCGTCCTCGCGAGAAAGCCTCACGAGCTCGCGCTCGCATAGCGCTTGAGCGCCGCTAACCAGAACAGACGCGTCCCGACCGTAACGATCAAGGTCGCCAGAATCAGTTGGAGGAGCAGCGGCCCGGGTGAATCCGCCGCCCGGATGAGCAGACGAGTAGGCACGTTGGTGACGACGATGATGGGAATAATCCAACTGAAGACAAATTTGAAAAGCCCTCGATAGATGACATCCGGATAACGGCCAAGATTGAACAAGCTATAATATCCGTAAATCAGGCCCTGCGAGCGAACAATCCAAAAGCTCGTGGCTGCCAGACAGAAGAGGACGCAATAGTGGATCATGACACCCATGGCAATCGCCACCATGTAGAGTGCGACCTGCTCCAGCGTGGGGACCACCGCCAACTTGATCAACGCCGCAACGACGAAAGCAACACCAATAAGAGCGTTGACCAGATTATCGAGGCCGAATTGTTTGGTGGAGACGGCGAACTGTGTGTCGATCGGCTGAAGGAGCATGAAATCGAAACGTCCTGTGCGAATCAGCTCCGGGAGATTCGCAAGATTCGAATAGAAAAACGCTTGGAAGATCTGGGCAATCAGCTGATGCGTTCCGACCAGGAGAACAACTTCCCATTTTGTCCAGTCTCCGATTCGCTCGACATAGCCGAAGATCACCTCAATGAAGACGATCTGCCCGATGAACCAAAGCAGCTCGACTCCCATCCAGAGCAGGAAGTTCGCCTTGAACGCCATTTCGCGAATCAGCGAGTTGCGCAGCATGATCGCGTAAACTTCCCCGTAACGACGAAGGCGAGAGAGCATATAATCAGTCGTGGTGCGCGTTACCAGGAGGCGAATTCTGTCGCTTAGGATCGAACCTTTGACGCGCGCTCTAAGAGAAAGCGGGCGATCGCCCGTGAGGCAGGCGGTTTCTTGAGGGCGGCGAGATTCGCTCGCCAGGCGCGCCATAAGTTTCCTTCGTGACCCATCGCTCCCATGATGATGTCGCGAACGCGTTGAGGATGGCCGACTGCCAGAGCGCCGATCCCGGTTTGCTCGATTAACGCGATATTGCCTTCCTCCTGGCCGGGAACAACGTGACTCACCAGAAAGGGAATTTGTGCGACGATCGCCTCCTGCACGGTGGCTCCGCCGGCCTTGCCAATAAAGAAATGATGGGAGGTCATGAGGTTCGGCATTTGGTCGGTCCAACCCACGAGCGAGCCAAACTTCGGCAGGCCCGCTTTGCGCAGCCTTTGAAAAACATTCTGTCGCCGCCCGGTGACGACCGTCACCTGCAGTTCGGGCACTTCGCCGAGATGGGTGAGGACCGTGACGGCGAATTGCGACACTCCACTCGCAAAGAAGATTGCCTTCCATCCCGTCTTTTCCGGTGGTGAAGCCGGCTCGAGCGATTCGAATGCCTGAGCCACCGGGAACCCCAGCACGTGGACCTTTTCGTCAGGGACGCCGTCTTGGCGGAGGACACGCGCCGTTTGTTCATCGGCAACTATCGATCCGTCGCACGGACAACGGTACCAAGCCGAATTGATCATCGTGGAATCGGTGATCACAGTGTAGAATGGAATGACCACGGACGGATCCCGCTTGCGAATCCTGGCAATCAGGAAGGAGAAGACGGGGTAAGTAGAGACAATGATATCCGGACGGAACTCATCGATCAGCGCTCTCACACAGGCAGTCAATTCCGCGAGCATCGGCCCCATACCTTCGACGACTCCACGCCTGCTAAGCAGTTCAAACACCACTTTCCACGCGCGCGGATAGTTGTTGATTGCCGTCGTGTAGCCCTTCTGGATAAACTTATTGATGACGGGATTTGTGCGTGTGTAAGGATCGGCCACCAGGACGGCGACTTTGTCGCCGGCTTCAGCTGTGAGAGCATCTTGAATGTTCTGGGCGGCCGTGTTATGGCCCTCGCCCATGCTGGCGGTAAGAATAAGAACGCGCGGCATTGCTTAAAGTTTGCAGGACGAATCCGAAAAGTCCTACGAGAATTTTCTAAATTTGCGCTCCGGAGTATCGGGACGCGGCAACCCAGTAATCGCCGCTGCTAAGCACCCGACTTACTGGTTAGCTATTTGCCGCCTCACGCATCTCCAGGTGTTGGGGAACGGGATTCACTTACTCCCGGCGGTCGCGGAAGGAGCGCGTTGGCTGTGGTTAAAGAATAAAACATGAGCAGGGGACAATAGAAAGTGGACCAGCCCCACGGGGAACCAAGCGCAAAGAGAAAATAAGCGAACCAGGCAAGCCATTCTGGGAAGTAGGAGGGTTGGAGCGAATAGCGCGAAAGACTTGCGTCGCGTGCCGCAGTGGAACCTTTTCGCTCTGACAGCCATCTCCGGAATGGCTCCTTGGCCACCGTGCTCGCGCACATGGCCAAAAGCCAGAGCATCGCTGCAACAAGTTCGACGCTTCTTAGCCCGGGAGCAGGATTTGAGCAAGCGATAGCAAAGGGCACGGAGAACACCGCGACCAGCGCGGCCAAATATTGCGAGAATCCGAAAAGCATGAGCCATGGACGCTTAGGGAAATTCTCGCGAAGCGCCAGATAACGCCGTGGCTCCTGCGGATGGGTTCGTCCGAGGTCAAGAAGAAGCAGCAGCGCGAGGCGCAGGCTCCAAACCGTGACCATGCTCGCGAGAAGCCACTTGCGGAGAGAATCACCTGTCCCGACAGTTGCGTAGAAGCACGCCAGGAGAGCAAAGACGCCGGCTGCCGCGACATCCAAGCAGCCGGCATTGCCGATGCGACGCGCAATCGCCCAGGCCACCGCCATCATGATCATAGCGATGTTCAGTCCGAATGCGGTCAGGATCCATGCGTTCATCGCTAACGACCTCGTCGCGGAGTTGGTTGGCGATCGTTTCGTTGCGCCCAAAACTGGGCGCGCCCGACCGCGGTTGATCTGCACATCCAGCCCTCTCTCCAGCCCTCATGAAGAAGGAAATGCCCGCAGAAGTCGTTTCCCTTGAGTAAGTGTGCCGGCATCTTTTTCCAATCGAGACAGACATCATCAAAGACGACCACGGAGCCAGGCCGTGCGAATGGCTTCATGATTCTCCACTCGGCAAGGATACCTTGCATGGAATGCATGGAATCCTGAAAGAAGAAGTCCCAATGATCGATCTCCGCCGGAAAGATCGACGGGAGCACTTCTCTGGAGTCTCCATTCAGAAAATGGATTTGCACCTTTGGGAACAAGGCGCGTGCTCGGTTGAGATTCTCGTCCCGAAAATTTCGAAGCAACAACCAGTCTTCCATCGCGACTGAGACATCCGGGTCGCCGTCGTAGTCGATGGTGAAGATCCGTGCCGCATTGTCGTTTTCCTGTGCAGCCATGGCCATCGTGAAGGTTCCAAGACCTTCGAACGTGCCTGTCTCCACGATGATCTGCGGTTGTCGCCAGCGAATACCATTGTAGAGCCGTTTAGCACTCAGTTCGTGCGTGGACCAGGCATACTTCCAGCGGCTTGGCGGAAGCTCGAGCTGCACGGAGAAATTGCAAATCGCCGACCAAGCCTCTCGCAGGGTTTTCATTCGATAGGCGAACTAATCAAAGCCAGGGACTTTCGGCAACCGAACAGACACCAGCCTGCGGCTGCGCTTTGACAAGTGCTGTTCCAGATCTAGTTTGAAAATAGAGGACGTACCGGGGATCAGGTGCGGTCTGACTGAGAGGAGGTGCTCCCAGCGTCGCGTCTGGTCTCCGTGCGCTGTGGCAGATGAAAAAGGCTCTCAGAGATTGGTGGCGATCAAAGGGCCTCCCCGGCGGCGAGCTGTGCCGCGCGGGTGAGGGGCGCAACCACGCACTCGAATGCTTACCGAGTGACCAGACGCCGATCCTAAATGATCTTCCCCAGAGTTCTCCTCTCTCGGGATTGGACGGCTTGCGTAACTCATCCGCTTCGCAGCAATCTTTCGTTCTTCCAAGGCGAGACGCCATCGAGGGCGGATGGCGTGGCAGGCTCCAGCGGCGAGCACTTCTGGACCGCGACATTGTGCGGGCGTCAAAGCGGAACATTCGCAGGCTGATGGAGAGGTGGCCGGCGATGGTTAGATCGGCTGGGCGCTTTTCTTTGGCCGCATCGCCGGATGACAAGAGCAAGGGCGCCGGCAGAATGCTCTGTTTGATGCCATTGTCGGAAGATCTCCCATTTGAAGAATTTTCTTCGGTTTGTGCTGCGACCATCGCCAAGGAGACCGGTGAAACCGTTCTCTGTGTAAAAGTCAAAGCTTCTTCTACGCCGGTCATCGACGGTGTGCCTGTCTCTTCCTCAGACATCGAAAGCGTCTTGATCCAGCGAGTCCACGGGCCTGGTGATGATGCGTTCGTCCAAGCGTTGGCAGGCGTGCTGGATCGTGCCAAAAGCCAGTTTGCGCATGTAATCGTCGAGGCGCCACAGGAACTCGCGACCGAAGCGCTCGTTGAGATCATCGGTCGCAGCTGCTCCGTTTATCCGATTCTTCGCCAGGATGAAAAGAGTTTATTCGAATTGAACTTGCTTTGCCGCGAAGCGGACGCGCGTGGGCATCGAGCCACCGCCATCAAGCCCCTGGTCTTTCTGGAGCGCCTGGAGAGCGCTCACGGGTTGAGCGGCTATATTGAGGAGACACTGCAGCGCCCAGTTCATAGCTACCTGCGGACCGGCGATGCGACTCAATTTGCGGGGAGCCTTCGTAGTTTGGGTCGCGAGATGTGCGGGTGCCAGGTTGGGCTCGTTCTCTCCTCGGGCGCCGCGCGCGGCCTCGCTCATGTGGGCGTGCTTCAGGTACTCGAAGAAAATGGGATCGAGGTAGACATCGTCGCGGGATCGAGTATGGGCGCGTATATCGCCGCAGTGTGGGGCGCTGGCTACGGAGGTCATGAAATGGAGGGGTTCGCGCGCGAGATCGAGGGCTATCGGGGTCTTTGGAGACTAATGGATCCGGCGATCTTTCCGCGCCGCGGCTTCCTACTGACTGATCGCGTGCGCAAGCGGCTCGAGGCCACCATCGGCGCGCTTCACTTCTCGGATATGGCGCGACCAATCCGCATCGTCGCGACGCGGCTCGATACCCTTGAGCGCGTGGTCCTTTCCAGTGGGAGCGTCGTCGATGCCGTCCTGGCCAGTCTGGCGATCCCGGGAATTTGCGTTCCGGTGATGCGGGGAGGCGTGCCCTATGTCGACGGAGGGATTTGCGATCCGCTGCCGGTCGATGCCTTGACTGATATCGGCGTGCGAAGGATCATCGCTGTGAATACCATTGCCACTCCGCAGACGATCAAGGCATGCAGCGGTGAGATCGCCGCCAGTGAACCTTCCGGGAGGACATGGCGCCGCGCACTCAACATGTGGTTGAATCCGTTCGCGAGTGGCAATTCTTTTGACACTTTGATGCGCAGTATGCATGCGGCGCAGACACGTCTCGCGGAAGCATCCTGCCGCAAGGCAAACGTGGTGCTTAGACCGTACTCCTGCGAAGGCCGGTGGCACGATTTCAGCGCACCCGCACGTTACATCTCCCTCGGCCGTCAGGAAACTGAAGCCAAGCTCGGCGAGATTCGGAAGCTCATCAACTCACCCCTTCATGAACGCCAAACGACTCAAGACTTGTTGGCACAAGTTGCCTAGGCAGACCCTTCGTGAGCTGCAAGCGAAGCAGCTCCGCACCTACCTGCGTGACGTGGTCTTGCCGTTCCATTCGCATTATCGGGATCTCTTTCGCAGACACCGGCTCGATTGGCGGGCGATCGAAAAACTCGAGGATCTCCAAGAAATTCCCTTTACCTCCAAAAAAGACTTGGCGGGCGGGGCGGAGAAAACCCGGGAGTTTGTTATTGCGCCGGATCCAAAGCAACTCGCGCGACGTCCCTCTACGATTCTTCGCGGGCTCCTGAGGGGAGTGAGTCGAACTCGACGGGAGCTGGATCGCGAGTTTCGGCCGATTTTCATGACGAGCACGACAGGACGGTCGGCCGATCCGGTCCCCTTCGTCTATACTGCTCACGATCTCGCTCTCCTGCGGACCGCGGGATTTCGGCTCATGCAGCTTGCCGGTGCGAGCAGCAGTGATCGTATGCTTAGCATGTTTCCGTTCGCGCCCCATCTCGCCTTCTGGCAGACACATTACGCCGGAACAGCCTTCGGAGTCTTCATGCTGAGTTCTGGCGGAGGAAAAACAGTGGGTACCGATGGCAATATTCGCATGCTGCGGAAGGTGAATCCGGATGTGCTTATCGGCATGCCAACATTCGTCTATCACGTTTTGCGGGAAGCTGCGCTCGATGGCGTGCGCTGCGACAAGTTGCGAGCGATTGTGCTCGGTGGCGAGAAGGTCCCGCAAGGATTGCGACGCAAGCTTCGGGAATGCGCATCTCAATTGGAAGCCCGAGACATCAACGTCATCTCGACTTACGGCTTTACCGAGGCGAAGATGGCCTGGTGCGAGTGTCTCTTTCCGGTCGATGCGGAACCCTCCGGCTATCATCTGTATCCCGATCTGGGCATTGTCGAAGTGGTCGATCCAGAGACTGGCGCGCTCCGTGAAGATGGCCAACTTGGCGAAATCGTCTATACGTCTCTCGACGCACGCGGATCCGTGGTGCTTCGCTATCGGACGGGCGATATTATCGAAGGCGGGCTCACCTACGAACCGTGTCCATATTGCCGCCGCTCAATGCCGAGACTCTTGGGAAGAATATCACGGCGCTCGGACTTCCGGGAGATGCAGCTCGACAAAATCAAAGGCACCCTCGTTGATTTCAACGAGCTCGAGCATGTCCTCGATGATATGCCGCAGGTGGGCTCCTGGCAGATCGAGCTCTGCAAGGCAAACGATGATCCGTTGGAGGTCGACGAGCTTGTTTTGCACGTTTGCCTCGCCGATGGGGGAGAGGAGAGTTCGATTGCGAAGGAAATCAAGCGCGCGCTCTTCGAACGCGCCGAGCTTCATCCCAATCGTATCGAGTTTCATAGCGACACCGAGATGCGACAACTTCAAGGCGTGGGAGAAAAACTTAAGGAACAAAAAGTCGTCGACCGTCGATCCAAGGTCGAGGCGAGCAAACCTTTCCCCAGCGCAAACAAATGAATAGTGAGGAAATTGCGGTTATCGCCGGCGTGCGGACGCCGTTCGCCAAGCTGGGCACAAGCCTAGCCGGATTGGGCGCCGCGGATTTGGCGCGTGTTGCCATGCTTGGGGTCTTGGTGCGAACGGGGGTTGATCCCAGACGGATCGATGAAGTGATTTTTGGCTGTGTGGCGCAGCCGGCAGATGCCCCAAACTTGGCGCGAGTCGCCGCGTTGCGATCGGGTGTCCCGAATCATGTTCCGGCAGTTACCGTGCAAAGAAATTGTGCTTCCGGAACGGAGGCCATCACCCAAGCGGTACTTCGCATCCGCTGCGGTCAGGGAGATCTGTACCTCGTCGGAGGGGTTGAAAGTATGTCGAGTATTCCGCTGCTTTTTCCGAAATCTGCGGGAGCTAAATTTGCCTCCCTTGTGGGCGGAAAGGGCTTTTTGCAAAAGGCGCGTGCCGCGGTGCGACTGCGTCCGCGCGATCTAATTCCCACACCCGCCTTGAAGTTGGGGCTGACCGATCCGGTGTGCGAGTTGAATATGGGACAAACCGCTGAGATTCTAGCGCGTGAGTTCGGAATCGAGCGTAGCGCGCAAGACCTTTTCGCCTTGCGTTCGCATATGCGCGCCAGTGCGGCTGCCGAGAAACTGGCGGAGGAAATCGTGCCGGTCTACGACACTTCGCGAGGAACCGCCGTCCTGCACGACAACGGCGTGCGACCGAATCAAACCCTGGAAGCGCTTGCCAAGCTGCGGCCAGTTTTTGAACCGGTGACAGGGACCGTTACGGCGGGAAATTCGTCCCAGATTACCGATGGAGCCGTGGCGTTGCTGGTGGGAACAACGTCGGTCGCGCGCGAGCTGAACCTCGAACCTTTGGGCATCATCCGCGACTTTGCTTATGCAGGATGTGATCCTAAGCGCATGGGACTTGGCCCGGTCTATGCCGTGGATCGTCTGCTCAAGCGGTTGCATCTGGGCCTCGGCGATGCCGATCTTATCGAGATCAACGAGGCCTTCGCCGCGCAGGTGCTCGCCGTCTTGCGTGAATTGGAGGCGATCGGGATCGGGAAGATTGCAGACGAAAAGCTTAATGTCAATGGTGGTGCAATTGCGCTTGGTCATCCAGTGGGGGCTAGCGGCGCGCGCCTGGTTCTCACTGCGCTGAAGCAACTGCGACGCACCGGGGGCGAAAAGGCCCTTGTCACCTTGTGTGTCGGAGGAGGTCAGGGAGCGGCGCTCTGGCTGGAATGCCCATGAACGTTGCCGAAGCTATGACGCGCGGCGAGCAATCTGTTCCACCAGAGGTAACCCCGTCGGTGCTGCTGGAGACGGATGAAGATGGGATCGCTCTCGTCCGATTCGATCGCCTCGGCAGCTCGGTGAACGTGTTCGATACAGCGACCCTTGGTCACTTGGCAGCGATAGTAAACGACTTGGGCCGACGATCGCTGCGCGGCGTCATCTTCATGAGTTCCAAGCCCGCAGTCTTTATCGCGGGTGCCGATTTGAGAGAGCTCGCCGGGACGCAAGATCGCGCTGGCCTGGTCGAGCTCGGGCAGCAGATTTTCACCAGAATAGGGGCTCTTCGCTGCGTGACCGTCGCCGCCATTCACGGGGCGTGTGCTGGCGGAGGCTTCGAGATGTCCCTCGCCTGCGACTATCGCGTGGCCAGTGACGCCCACGTCACCAAGATCGGTCTTCCCGAGATTAATCTTGGTCTGATTCCGGCATGGGGAGGGTCAACCCGGCTACCGCGCTTGATCGGCCTGCCACGAGCTTTGAAGGTGATTCTAAGCGGGGACTTAATGCCGAGCTCGAAGGCGCGGGAGCTTGGACTCGTGGACGCGATCGGTCCCCGGGAACGTTTGACTTTCCTGGCCAAGCGCTTTGTCGACAGTGGAAAGCCGCGCCGCAGTTTCCGCCATCTAGCATGGATTCCCGCATGGCAGGCTGTGGCCGCGGTGGCGAGAAAATCCGTGTTGAAGAAAACGCGCGGACACTATCCCGCCGCTCTCAGGGCGATTGACGTCGTGACAAAGGCGGTTGTTCGCAGCATCCCGCAGTCGCTTGTCGCCGAAAAGAAAGCCATTCTCGCCCTCGCCGACGGCGACGTCTCGAGTAATCTCATTCGGATCTTCTTTCTCCAGGATCGAGCGAAGCACCTGCCATCTCCCAAGGCAGCATCCATCGAGAAGACGGCGGTGATCGGTTCAGGTGTCATGGGAGCGGGGATTGCCCAGTGGTTTGCAGCGCGCGGCAAGGGGGTCTTGCTGAGCGATGTGGGTCCTGAGCAACTCGCCCAGGGGCTGCAACGCGCGGAAAACCTTTTCGCCGAGGCGAGACGGCGCCGAATACTCTCCCGTTCCGAGGCGCGTGCCGGAATGGACCGGATCGTTTCCGCGGAGATTGCGGTGCCGATGAAGTCAATCGATTTGGTTGTCGAGGCGGCTTCCGAGAATATGCAGGTCAAGAAAGCCATCTTCGCTGATCTCGAAGAGCGCGTTCGCTATGACACGATCTTGGCGACAAACACGTCCGCGCTCTCGGTGACCGAGATTAGTCGCGGCTTGCGCGACCCTGCACGCGTTGTCGGGCTGCACTTCTTCAACCCGGTGCATCGGATGAAGCTCGTTGAAATTGCCCGAGGTGAGCTGACTTCGGATTTCGCAGCCGATACCGCGGTGGCTTTCGTCCAACGCATCGGCAAACTTCCCGTCGTGGTCAAGGACCGGCCCGGTTTTCTCGTCAACCGCATCCTTTTGCCCTATTTGTTGGAAGCGGTGCGCCTGTTTGTCGCGGGCGCGCATGTTGAAGCGCTTGACGAGAGCATGCTCGACTTCGGAATGCCCATGGGACCACTCCGCCTCCTTGACGAGGTCGGCCTTGATGTGGCCGCCGATGTCGGAGAAACACTCTGTAGAGCGTTTCCGGACCGCATGCATACGCCGGGTGTCTTTGCCCAATTGCTCGCGGCCAACATTAAAGGAAAGAAGACCGAAAGAGGATTTTACGAGTATCAAAACGGCCGTGTTGCCGGGGTGAATCGCTTTGCCACCGATCTTCGAGAGGCTGACGACAAGGCAAGCCTCACTCGTGACCAGCTTCAAGAACGGATGGTGTTCCTGATGATTAACGAGGCTGCCAGGTGCCTCGAAGAACGTGTCGTCGAGGATCCGAGAGATGTCGATTTTGCGATGATTATGGGCACGGGCTTCGCTCCTTTTCGAGGCGGTCCGTTGCGCTATGCAGACAGCGTTGGCATCGCCAAGGTCACTGAAATTCTTGAACGACTCACTAGGACAAGGGAGCGCCAGTTTGCTCCCTGCGATCTGCTCGTCGAGATGACACGCCAACAGAAGAAGTTTTACGGCACCGAGAGTTCTCCCGTTTCAAAAGGTTAGAAGTCTTTCGCAATCATGAGCAATGCCTCTCGAGAACAGCGCGATTCCTTGATCGACACGTCGCGCATGTCCCAAGGTGAGCGTGCCGCCTTGGAGATTACTGAGGCTGCGCGCGAGGCGGCTTCTCTGGAAACAACTTTCGCTGGTGGCTTATTCTTGGGGCGCTATGATTTGTCTCAGATAACTCCGTTTCCCCAGCAGACCACCGAGGATCGGGATCAAGGTGATGCTTTTCTCTGCAGATTGGAGGAATTCCTCCGCAATAACACCAATCCCGACGAAATCGATGAGAGCGGAGAAATCCCGGACGCCGTTATCGAAGGTCTCGCTCAGTTGGGCGCGTTCGGCATCAAGATCCCCGTCAAGTATGGGGGATTAGGTCTCTCCCAGACGAACTACTGCCGTGCGGCCATGTTGTTGGGAAGTTGGTGCGGTAACATGACCGCGCTGCTGAGTGCTCATCAGTCGATCGGAGTTCCTCAGCCGCTGCTGCTCTTCGGAACTGAACAACAACGCCAGAAATACCTGCCTCGACTGGCAAAGGGAGAAATCTCCGCCTTCGCTCTGACCGAGCCGGGCGTCGGATCCGATCCCGCTCGCATGGAGACGCGCGCTGAGCTGAACAGGGATGGTTCGTTTACGTTGAACGGCTGCAAGATGTGGTGCACAAATGGCACGCGCGCAGGTGTCATCGTCGTCATGGCAAAGACGCCTCCCAAAATAGTTCGTGGGCGCAGCAAGGACCAAATCACGGCTTTCATTGTCGAAACCAGCTGGCCCGGTGTCGAGATCATCCAACGTTGCCGCTTCATGGGATTGCGGGCTCTTTACAATGCGGTGATTGAATTTCAGGACGTTCATGTCCCTCGCGAAAACGTTCTTCTTGCCCAGGGAAAGGGTTTGCGCGTGGCGTTGAGCACCTTGAATACCGGGCGACTGACCTTGCCCGCCGCGTGTGTCGGACTTGCCAAACGATGTCTGGAGATCAGCACACGGTGGGCAAAGGAGCGAGTTCAATGGGGAAAGCCGATCGGAGAGCATGCAGCCATCGCGAGCAAACTCGCCGACATGGCCGCGGAAACATTTGCCATGGAATCGATGACCTTGCTCACTGCCGCGCTGGTGGACCGAGCGAAATCCGACTTCCGTCTGGAATCCGCCATCTGCAAGATGCTCGCCAGCGAATGGGCTTGGAAAATCGCCAATGAAACAATGCAGATTCGCGGTGGGCGTGGATACGAGACAGCTCGTTCGTTGGCCCGACGTGGCGAATCACCGGATCCAGTGGAGCGCATTGTTCGCGACAGTCGCATAAATACCATCTTTGAGGGATCGAGCGAAATCATGCGTCTGTTCATCGCACGGGAGGCGGTCGATCCGCACTTAAAGATCAGCGCACCAGTGCTCGACAGCCGGTTATCCCTGCCGCTGCGCGGTGCCGCCGGCCTGCGCGCCGCGAAGTTCTACGGGGCGTGGTACGCGTCCACCTTTCTTCCAAGAGTCAGCGCAGCGACATTTGATCGCCGACTTGCGGGACATGTTCGCTGGTGCGAGGCGATGGCTCGTCAACTCGCGCGAAGATTGTTCCACCAGATGGTGGTTTACGGTCCCAGTCTGGAAAAGCGCCAGCTTCTCCTGGCTCGCTTTGTGGATGCCGGCGCCGAATTGTTCGCGATGTCGGCCACGCTCGCGCGCGTTCAGGCGATGATTGGACGCTCGGATCCCGGAGCAGCCAGCGCCGTGGACCTTGCCGACTACTTCTGTCGCTCCTCCCAACTTCGCATCGCGGAGCGGTTTCGTGCGGTCCGACGAAATTGCGACGATTTCGGCTACCGCCTCGCGCAAAATTTACTCGCTGGGCTTCCCGAAAGTTTGTCGGACGGAATTCTCCGGAAATCCACCGGCACGGGTCCGGGCGATCCTGCTCTCGATCCACTCTCGTGATCTATTGCAAACGGAACGTGGCATCTCGATCCGTTCGAACTCAGTGAGGAATTCCCGTCGACTCGGCTGGTCGTCTCTTCTCGAGAAGAGCGAACAACTCCATCGGGATCGGGAAGAAAGTGGTGGTATTGTGCTCGCTTGAGATCTCCTTCATCGTTTGCAGGTAACGTAACTGCAAGGCAATCGGCTGGGCTGATATCATTTCAGCTGCTCGCACGAGTTTCTCCGCGGCTTGGAACTCGCCTTCCGCGTTGATGATCTTTGCTCGGCGCTCTCGCTCGGTCTCCGCCTGTCCGGCCATGGCGCGCTTCATCGTGTCCGGCAACATCACATCTTTGACTTCGACTGCCGTTACCTTGACGCCCCAAGGCTCAGTCTGGCGGTCGATGATTTCCTGCAACCGCTGATTTACTTTTTCGCGTTGGGATAGCAGTTCATCTAGCTCCGCTTGCCCTATAACGCTGCGGAGGGTAGTCTGAGCGATCAACGAGGTCGCCTTGAGGAAGTTTTCGACCTTGATGATCGCGGCCTCTGGGTCCAGCACGCGAAAATATACCACCGCATCGACGCTAACGGGAACATTGTCGCGCGTCATCATTTCCTGCTGCGGGACGTTGATCGTGATCACGCGCAAGTCCACTTTTACCATACGATCGACGATCGGAATGAGGAGAATCAAACCGGGTCCCTTGGCACGCAACAATTTGCCCAGTCGGAAGACTACCCCGCGCTCATATTCACGAAGGATGCGAATCGCCTGCGAGAGGAGGATCGTACCAAGCACGATGATCAAAACCGCCCAGAGGAGCAGACTTCTCAATACGTCTAATGAATTCATGGGTTGGTCGATCTCGGCTTTACCCGTAGCGTCAAGCCGAGCACGGCGGCAACCTGCACAGGCTGCCCCTGCTCGATCGGCGTGTCGCTTACTGCGTTCCAGTACGTTCCTTCGACGAAGACCTTGCCTCCGGTTGAATCGATTGCGGTAAAGGCGGGAATCGTTCTGCCCAGCAGCGTCTCCTTGCCTGCTTTGATTGGCAAGAGTTGGGCCCGCAATCCCTTTCCCACAATAAAGGCAAAGAAGAGCGCCG
>DATDKN010000218.1:0-15655 GCA_036519995.1 Terrimicrobium sp.
CGTAGAGGGCCGGGCGGATCAGGTCGTTCATCGCGGCGTCGACAATTGTAAAAGTCTTAGCGGGCGTTTCTTTGACATATTGCACCGTGCTAAGGAGGACGCCGGCATTGCCGACGAGGAACCGGCCCGGTTCGACGAGGATTCGCATTCCCAGTGGCTTCAGGATCGGCAGGATCGCGGCGGCATAGTCCTCTGGGGTGATCCGCTTGGGATGATCCGTTGATTTCCACCATTCCGGCTGGCCACTGGCAAGAGCCGGATCATAGACGATTCCAACGCCGCCTCCGATACTGAAGAAGTCGATGTCATATCGATCGCGCAAAGACCTCGCCAATGGAACGAGCTTCGCCGCGGCCTCGGCGAAAGGTTGGGAATCGAGAATCTGCGAGCCGATGTGGGTCTGCAGACCACGCAACTGCAAGTGCGACAACTCCGCTGCGCGCGCGTAAACCTCCGCCGCACGATCAAGCCCGATGCCAAACTTGTTTCGGCTCTTCCCAGTGGAAATATATTTGTGGGTCTTTGCATCGACGTCCGGATTTACGCGAACAGCGACGGGTGCCTTCTTATCGAGCTGTTCGGCGATCGCGTTGATGCGTTCGAGCTCAGGCTCGCTTTCCACATTGAAGCAATGGATGCCCGCGCGCAACGCCTCGGCAATCTCCTCTTCGGTCTTTCCAACGCCTGCGAAAGTACAAACGTCCGCGCGGCCGCCCGCTTTCAAGACCCGGAAGAGTTCTCCGCCGGAGACAATGTCGAACGCGGCACCCTCGCGAGTGAGCAAGCTTAGGATTGCCAGGTTCGAGCAAGCCTTCACTGCATAGCAGATCATGTGATCCAAGGGCTGCAGCGCAGCGCGGAGCCGGCGGAAATTGGTCCGGATGGTTTGGCCCGAATAGACGTACACTGGCGTCCCGATTTGGTCGGCCAGCTTCTCAAGGTTCACGTCCTCGCAGTGGAGAACCTTGTCGCGGTACGAGAAGGAATGCACTGGACTTAGAGAATGCGAGCGCGCAGACCGCCTGTCAATCGAAGCGCCCTGCTGAGAGGTGCGGCGGCCGAGATCCCGCTCAGGCGATCATTCGTCCATCCAATTGCAGTACGTCTCGGTAATAGCCATGGCAATATCGTTGAGATGGACCTGCGTCTGGTCGAGGAATTGATGCAAGCCGGCTTCGAAGATAGCGCCGATGGTCGTGTAGTTCAGGTTCGAGCGCAGCATCCCGCAAAGACGCTCGGCTTCATTGCTGAAATAGCCTGCTTCACAACCGGAAATGCTGTGCAGGGCATTGTTGAGCTGGTTGGCGCAAAAGCGTATCGAACGCGGAAACTCTCCATGCAGGATGAGGAACTCTGCCACTTGCCAACTCGAGACCTCGCCGACATTCGTCTTCAGATAGGCCTCGAGCGCACTGCACGATCGCAAAACCGCCATCCACTGCGTGATGTCCACATGGCCGCCGACCTGTTCTCCGCTCGGAAGCAAAATATGATACTTGATGTCGAGCACGCGGGAGGTTGAGTCTGCCCGCTCGACATACTTGCCCAGCTGAAGGAAATCCCAGCCTTCGCCGTGGATCATCGTCGCATCGGAAGTTCCTTGAAAGGCATGCAACTTGTCGACGAGACCGCGATAAAAATCGATCGGGCTGTCTTGAAAGTCCGCCCGGGCCATGCCGTCGCGCAAATAGAGAAAGGTGCGGTTGAGTTGCTCCCACATCTCGCTCGAAATCTGTTCACGAACGGTGCGGGCGTTTTCTCGGGCCCCGGCGATACAGGAGATGATGGCGTTCGGGTTCTTTTTCTCGAAGGTCACAAATTCCATCACCGAATCCGGCGTGATCTTCTCATGGTGTTTGCTGAAGAGCTCCTGATCCTCGAGAGTAGCCAGCACCGGCTGCCAGTGCTGGTGGAGCATGTTGGGATTTTGATCCTCGAAATCGAGCATCAGCTGCATGTTGACATCGAGGATTCGTGCATTGGTCTCCGCACGCTCGATATAGCGGCTCAGCCAAAAACAGGAGTCGGCAACCCTCGCAAGCATCCTAGTGGACTTGGGACTGCGACTGCGATTGGCGCTGTGCCTGTGCTGGGCCCTGGGACTGCGATTGGCTCTGCGACTGCGATGGTGAGGCGAGCTCCGGCTCGCCGTTCTCGTCGATTACCCAGGTATCTTTGCTGCCCCCGCCCTGGCTGGAATTGACCACCAGCGAGCCTTTACGCAGGGCCACCCGCGTCAGGCCGCCGGGAATGATGCTCGTCTTTTCGCCACAAAGAATATACGGGCGCAGGTCGATGTGTCGAGCCTCGGCCGTTCCCTCGCAATAGGAGGGCGAGCGGGACAGGAGCACGACCGGCTGCGCGATGTATCCTCGCGGGTCCGCCAGAATCGCGGCCCGAAATTTCTCAATCTCCTCCTTGGTGGAGCAAGGGCCAATCAGCATTCCGTAGCCGCCGCTTTCGTTGGCCGCTTTCACCACCAGCTTGTCCAAATTTTCCAGGATGAACTTCCGGTCCGTCTCATCCGAGGTGAGATAGGTCTCGACGTTTGGAAGGATCGGCTCCTCCCCAAGGTAAAATTTGATCATCTTAGGGACGTAATAGTAGGTGACCTTGTCGTCCGCCACGCCAGTGCCGATCGCATTTGCCAGGTTTACGTTTCCCCTGCGATACGCCTCGATGATGCCCGGAACGCCGAGGACAGAATCCTTTCGAAAGACGGTGGGATCGATGAAATCATCGTCGATTCGGCGGTAAATAACGTCAACCTGCCGAAGTCCCTTGGTGGTCTTCATGAAAACTCGTGAATCCTTCACGACCAAGTCACTCCCGGTAACGATTTCGATCCCCATCGAACGCGCGAGAAACGAGTGTTCGAAGTAGGCGGAATTATAGATGCCGGGAGTAAGAACCACCACGGTGGGCTCCGGGTCTTCGTGGGGAGCCACGTAGCGCAAGACACCAAGCAAGTCCTGAGCATAGCGGTCGACAGGGCGCACCTGATAGCGCGCGAAGAGCTTTGGAAAGACGCGCTTCATCGCCTGGCGGTTCTCCAAGACATAAGACACGCCCGAGGGGCATCGACCGTTGTCTTCGAGAACTGTGTAGACGCCATTCCGATCGCGAATCAGGTCCGTTCCGCAAATATGGATGTAGATGTTCTTCGGGACATCGAAGCCCATGAACTCCGGCCGAAAGTGCTTGGCGCTTCGGACAATCTCCTCGGGAATGATCTTCTCCTTGATGATACGCTGGCCGTGATAGACGTCGTGCAGGAACAGGTTGAGAGCAGTCAGCCGCTGAATCAGCCCGCGCTCAATGTGTTCCCATTCGTTCGCCGGAATAATCCGGGGAATGAGATCGAAGGGAAAGATACGCTCGGTCCCTTCATCGCCACTGTAGACGGTGAAGGTGATCCCTTGGTTGAGGTAAGACTTCTCGGCGAGAAGCCTCTTGCGATCGAACTCTCCGTCGGCCATTTCCGAAAAGCGGCGGGCGAGGCGTTGATAATGGGGACGCACAACTCCCGGGGCCGCAAACATCTCGTCAAAAAAATCGCCGATCTCGTATTCCTTGAACAACCTGTTCATCACGTCTCCCTCCCAAATACCTGCGTAGTTTCAGTCTGCCGCAGGCTAATAGCATCACGCAGCTATTCGTTGCGCAACCTCAAAATCCGGAGCCCAGCGGCTTCCCGTCCCTCCAAATTTCGGATAGAGGAACCGGGCGGCAGTCGATTTTTCCCGGCTGATTCCGTAGGCTTGGGAGAGGCCTGCCTCACGCAAAGCGGCGAGCGAGCTCCTGAACAGAACCGTCCCAAGTCCGCGCCCACGATATTCCTGAAGAACACAAGGACCGGTCGACAGGTGATTCTCGACGCCCTCGCGCGAGTTCACGACCGAGGCAGCGATGATTCGATGGCCATGCTGGATAATGATGCAATCCGGCGGATCCGACGCAAAACCTGCGTGAACATTTCTAACGATGACCGCGCCAAACATTCTTTGGATGTCGCTCCAGCCGGTATCCATGCTGAATGCGTTGGAGACGACCGTTTCGACGGCGTCGCGCTCGCCTTTGTCGGCCCCGCGCAGCATGAAAGGCGGCGGGACATTGGTCTCTTCAGCTGGAAGCGTCCTCAAGTCCCATTCGAATCGCAGCCAGCCGAGCGTGGTCACCGAGGGGATGGTTAGTTACGGAGCATCCGAGTCGTTCCGGCAGGCCCACCAGATTCCGCCGATGAGAGCGCCGCACAACACGACGAAGGCGGTAAGAGTGAACATGAGGACCGCGGGAGAATGTTCGATTCGCGCCGCAAGTCAACAGAATTTCCTCGATTGCAAATTACGCGGCTCAATTCCGAAAAAATCGCGAAACACACTCGTGTAAACTTCCCGCTTCATCGGTCCAATCCAATCCAGGTCGAAGGACGAAGGTGGGAGCCACCGAGCTGCACGAAACTCGTCAGAGCCTTCGAGGCGGATGACCGCCTCGGGAGTGGTGAGCTCGGCGAGGAAATAGTGCTGTTCCTGGCCGTCGTACCCGTCCTTCCTCCGACCATTCAAAAAAAGGTACCGATACGGACCTTTGCTTGAAACAACACGATACTCTTTCGGCTTGAGACCGAGCTCTTCCTCGACCTCACGATGCAAGGCGTTCAGCAATGTTTCGCCCTTCTTCACGCCTCCTTGCGGGAACTGCCAACAGCCCGAGACATCGCTGCGCTCGCAGAGCAGAATCTCGCCCCGGCAATTTCGCAAAATAATTGCGGCATTCGGGCGGTATGAGGGCATATTGCTTTATGCAGCAGAAGTCATGCGCTCCGCCAGCGCAGTTTTGCGGATTTTGCAAGCCGCGGCCAGCTGCTCGTGACCTCGTCTGTCCTTTCTTCGAGGCAAAACGGCGTCGTTGAACGTGCGCACGTTTCTTGATGCTTCTGACACCCTCCCTCTCCGACGTCAGCCCGAATGCCTGGGAATCTGGATTGCGAGCATTCTCCTGATCGCCTTGCCGGCACCGTGAACTGATATGAACGCTTTGCCACGAACTCTCTTCTTCGTGCGGCGCGCATCCATCTGCCGGCGCAGGGTCGCAGAACTACTCG
This sequence comes from Terrimicrobium sp., assembly GCA_036519995.1. Lineage (GTDB taxonomy): Bacteria > Verrucomicrobiota > Verrucomicrobiia > Chthoniobacterales > Terrimicrobiaceae > DASTFP01. The sequence goes on from DATDKN010000218.1 coordinate 5,105, forward strand.
GCGCCGACATCCAGTGCGGCGGTGCCAGCGGGCCGCGGCCGAACGCAGAAGAGCGACTATTCAAGCCTTGAAAGATGGCGTGAACTCTCCATTTTCCCGCTGTCCTTCATCGACCAAGCGTGCGACAGAAAATTAAACCCACCCACGAGTGCGGCGTCTTCGCCATCTTCGGCCATCCGGAGGCTGCGAGCATCACCTATTACGGCCTGTTTGCCTTGCAGCACCGCGGGCAGGAGAGTGCGGGTATTGTTTCTGCGAAAGGGACGGAGAGTCCCTTCACCGTCCATAAGGGAATGGGCTTGGTGTCGCAGGTCTTTTCGCCGGACAACTTGGAACGACTCTCCGGCACCCGGGCGATCGGCCATGTGCGTTATTCGACGACGGGCTCAAGCACAATCAAGAATGCTCAACCTTTCGTGGTGGATACTGGACGTGGCCAGATCGCGGTCGGTCACAATGGCAACCTCGTCAATGCGGCACAGCTTCGTGAAGAACTGGAAGCCAAAGGCTCGATATTCCAAACCACCGTCGACAGCGAGATTATCCTCCACTTGCTCGCGCAACCGCGCGGTTCGCGCGGCGTCCTTTCCGCACTGCGGCGTATCGAAGGCGCCTTCTCGATCGTGTTGATGGGCGAGCGCGAGATCCTTGGCTTTCGAGATCCTCACGGTTTCCGGCCGCTGTGCATCGGACGCAAGGACGGCGCCTACGTTCTTTCCTCGGAGAGCTGCGCACTGGACCTCATTCAAGCTGAATATGTCCGGGAAGTTGAACCCGGCGAGGTCGTAATCATTGACAACTCGGGCATTCGTTCGGAATGGCCGTTCCCCTCCACGCGAAAAGCGTTTTGCATTTTCGAGTACGTCTATTTCGCTCGCCCCGATAGCACGATTGCCGGCATAAACGTCAGTAAGGCAAGAGTAGAGATGGGCCGCGCGCTCGCGCGCCAGCATCCCGTCGACGCGGATCTCGTCATCCCTGTGCCGGACTCTGGCGTCTATGCGGCCCTTGGCTATTCCGAAGAACTCGGCATTCCCTATTTTCCGGCCTTCGTCCGTAATCACTATATCGGCCGCACCTTCATCCAACCAACCCAACGAATTCGCGACTTTAATGTACGGGTAAAATTGAATCTCATCCTCGACGCGGTGAAGGGCAAACGGGTGGTTGTGGTAGATGACTCGATCGTGCGCGGCACGACCGCGCGCTCGCGAGTAGTTACGCTGCGAGAGGCCGGCGCGAAAGAGGTTCACATGCGCATTAGCTGTCCGCCGCACAAATTTGCCTGTTATTACGGGATCGACTTCCCCGATCCGGAAAAGCTGCTCGCCAATCAGTGCACGCTCGACGAGATCCGAAACTATCTCGGCGCTGACTCGATCGGCTATCTTGACCTGAAAGGGATGATCGCGGCCACAGGTCAATCCGCGAACACCTTTTGCACCGCGTGCTTCAGTGGCGATTACCCGGTCCCCTATGACGCGGCGTTCGACAAATTCATCATGGAGAAACGGCTTGGCCGTATCCGGCTGCTCGAAAAGGACGAGGCGCGCTTGCTATGAAAACCAGTCCGGTAAAGGCGTACGCTCAGGCCGGGGTGGACGTCGATTTTGGCAACACGCTCAAGCGCGGGATCCAATCGATTGTCCGCGCCACGCACGGACCGGAGGTGCTCGGCAAGATCGGCGGATTTGGGGGACTCTTCCGAGCGGATTTCAAAGGAATGAAGGCGCCGGTGCTGGTGTCCAGTGTTGATGGTGTTGGCACGAAACTGAAAGTGGCCCTTGCCGTCGGCCGTCACGACACCATCGGTCAGGATCTCGTCAACCACTGCATCAACGATATTGCGGTGCTTGGCGCGCGACCGTTGTTTTTTCTCGACTACATCGCCGCCGGCAAGCTCGAGACGAACGTCTTCCGGCAGCTCCTCAGCGGCTTGGCTAAAGCGTGCAAGGCGGCACACTGCGCGCTCATCGGCGGTGAGACCGCGCAAATGCCAGGCATGTACCGACAAGGCGAATACGACATTGCCGGGACGATTGTCGGAGTGGTGGACCGCCCAAAAATGCTCGATGGTTCGCGCGTTCGGCCGGGCGACACTTTGGTCGGTCTTCTTTCGGACGGATTGCACACCAACGGCTATTCCCTCGCGCGAAGGGTCCTCTTCGAGAGTATGGGCCTGAAGACCACTTCGCGCCTTCCTGAACTTCGCCTCACCCTCGGGGACGAGTTACTCCGCGTGCACAAGAACTATCAACCGGCGCTGGCCTCGATCAGACCCGGGACGGTCCACGCCGCGGCCCACATCACCGGAGGAGGGCTGGTGGACAATTTACCCCGCGTGCTGCCCTCGAACTGTCAGGCAAATATTCGCCGGGGTTCCTGGCGAATCCCGCCGATCTTTCAAATCATCCAACGTGGTGCGGATGTCAGTCCGGTGGAAATGTATCAGGTTTTCAACATGGGCGTCGGAATGGTCCTGATCGTGCCGAAGAAGCACGAGGCGGAGGTCGCGCGCAAGACTGGTGGCCGCATCATTGGGGAGATTGTCGAAGGTCCCCGTATTGTTGCGCTGGTATAAAGCCGGCCGCTCACGAGAAGCCAGATCGAGCCGCAAACGCGAGCGAAACGTGGCTAAGGCGATCGCTCCAGGCGCTGCACTCTCTCTTAGGTCGCGGTCTCGCGAGTGCGCACTCCGGGTCTCTCATTTCGACAGGCATTTCCAAGCCAGAACAACGGGGCTCGAAATTCCTCAACGAAATTGAAGAGTGCTCTATGGTAGCATTCTTTTTCATGCTATGAGGAGGGCGTGTTGAATCTCTGGAAACCTAAGCCGGCGCTAGGAATTGGAATTGGCGTTAGCCTGGTTGGCGCGGTGGCCCTGGCTGCGCGCTACGGCTTTCGTCGCGCGCCGCGGGAACGCATCCCGGACGATATATCTCCAGCCATCTTCGCGACGCGAGTGACCGAGACAATTTTCGGGGAGATGATCTACCACATCTCGGGAAGCGGAGATCCCGTAGTGTTTCTGCACGGCATTTATCTGGGGGCCTCTTCGTACGAATGGTCGAAAGTCTACCCGCACTTCACCTTTGGTCGCGAAGTCATCGTTCCTGATTTGATCGGCTTTGGCGAATCTGAAAGGCCAGGAGTAACGATGGATGCCACAGATTACGCCGAAAGCCTGGCCGAATTCCTGCGGAATACCTGCGGAGATCGGACACCTATTGTCGTTGCCAGCGGCCTCACTGCCGGGATTGCCCTCCTCCTGGCCTCACGGCACCCCGAGCGAGTCAGCAGGCTCATCCTTCTCCTGCCAACGGGACTGAAGGAATCGGGAAAATGGGGTGCTTCTGGCATGGTGACACTCGTCGGATTGCCCGGCCTGAACCGCTTCGTTTACCGAAACTATCTTTCCCGAGCGCCGTTCATTCGAGGATGGCTCACGAAGTTTGCGTTGGGCGATCCCTCGCGCCTGAATGAGGAAATGGTGCGCGCATTGACTACTTGCGCGCAACAGGTCGGCGCCGAGCATGCCATCTTTGGATTTCTCCGCGGGCGGCTGGCGTTCGACATCGAATCGCGCCTGGAGCGGGTCCCCCATCGGGTGAGCATTCTTTGGCCAGAGCGGGCCTCCGGTTTTCCTCTGGCCGCGGGAGAAGAGATCTCGCGAAAGCTCGAACGCTCCAGAATGATTCCCGTGCCAGACTGCGGAATTCTGGCGGCGCTGGAAGCGCCAGCCGTGCTGACATCAATCATTGCTGCGGAGCTCGACGGCGACTTTCGTCTTGAGGGCGCAGCGTAAGTTGCTATCCCGGCAGCTTTGCAGATCTAAGTGAACGTCTCCGACCTCCGCGAGATCCTCCAATACGTTCCCCGTTTCAGGGAGCGCGTCTTCGTCATTGCCCTTGATGGAGAGGTGGCTGCTTCGGATAACTTTCCCAACATTCTCCTCGATCTGGCAGTCTTGCGTTCTCTGAGCGTGAAGGTCGTTCTCGTGCACGGGGCAGGGTTCCAGATAATCAAGCTCGCGCGCGAGCGCGGAGTCAAGCTGACAAACTCGGATGGAACCGGCATCACCGATGAAGTCACACTGCAGGTCAGCATCGATGCAGCCATCCGTTTAACGAACCAAATCATGGAAGGCCTCTCCGCCGTAGATTTGCGCGCCGCCTACGTGAACGCGGTGATCGCCCATCCGGCAGGAATTCTTGGAGGGACCGACCACCAATTTACCGGTCGGGTGGAACGCATTGACGTCAAGGCGTTGCGCCTTTTGCTTGACGAGGGAATCGTGCCGGTGGTGCCGCCGTTGGGCTTCGATGGTGAAGGCCGGACATATCGGGTGAACTCCGATGCGGCGGCCGTTGAAGTAGGTGAGGAACTCTCGGCGTCGAAGATCATTTACCTCGCGCCCAGCTCCGCCTTTGCCGGACATCCGGTCCTGCCGCGTCAGCTATCGGTCCGCGACACCTTGGAATTGATCAAACGACAGCGGGACGACTTTTCGCAGAGCATTGCCTCGAAGCTGGAATGCGCCGCGCAGGCCTGCGTGCAAGGCGTCCCGCGGGTGCATCTGCTCGATGGTGGAGTCAACGAGGCGCTTCTCACCGAGATCTTCAGCTACGACGGCTTTGGCACGATGGTCTACTCGAACGAATACCAACAAATCCGCCGCATCTTTAAGAAGGATGTTCGTTCGGTCATGTCGCTGATCCGCCAATCTGTGCAGAATGAGGAGCTGGTTCGCCGCACCCGCGCGGAGATCCTCGAGCGGCTCGAAGATTATTGGCTCCTCGAAGTTGACCGCACCCCGGTGGCCTGCGTTGCCTTGCACGTCTATTCCGAGGAGGCTGCGGGTGAACTCGCCTGCCTCTACGTCAGCAAGGCGCACGAGAACCAAGGCTATGGTCAGAAACTTATGGCCTTCGCCGAGAACCTTGCGCGCGAGAAAGGTCTCAAGCGAATCGTTGCGCTCTCGACCCAAGCCTTCAGCTATCTGCAGCAAAAAGGCGGATATGTCGAAGCCGCTCCCGAGTCTCTCCCTGCGGAACGTCGCCTCAAGTATGAGGCCAGCGGACGTTTTTCGAAAATTCTCTCCAAGCCAGTTACGACGGCCACTTAAGAGAAAAGCGGGAATGGCACCAGATTCCCCAAGTGGTCTGTTGGTCGATGGGCTCGTCGTCTTTCTTTACTTCGCCGTTATCATTGCGATCGGGCTATACAAAGGGCGCGGGAGCAAGGATCTCGAGAGCTTCGCGGTAGGCAACCGGAATATTCCCTGGTGGGCGGTGCTGGGATCGATCTTGGCCGCGGAAATAAGTGCGGCGACCTTCCTGGGCGCGCCGGGTGAGGGCTATGAGAAGCGCAACTTCACCTATGCGCAGCTGGCCCTTGGCACCATTCTCGCCCGCGTCATCATCGCCTACATTTTCATTAAGCCATACTACGATTTTCGCGTCGTCTCCATCTACGAGTATTTGTTGCTCCGTTTTGGAACCAAAACGAAGGATACGGCCTCGGCAATCTTCCTGATCACACGCGCCCTTGCGAGCGGAACGCGGCTCTACGTCGCAGCCATCGTCTTCGTGATGGGATACGAAATGGTAAGTGGCGAGACCCTCAACATCTGGCAACAGGTCTGGATCTATATCGTCGCGCTGTCAGTCATCACCGCCCTAACTGCTCTCTATACCGCGCTCGGCGGCATCAAGGCAGTCGTTTGGACCGACGTCATTCAAGCTTGCATAATGTTCGGCTCGCTCGGATTTGCCATCTGGTCGCTCCTCCAAACTATTCCTGGAGGCTGGCAAGGTGTTACCGCCGCCCTGCATCAACCCAACGATTGGCAATTCTTTTCCAGTGGCGTGGAGGCTAGCAGGACCTTCGGCCAAAATGTTCGCAGCATTCTCGAAAGCGAGTACACGATCTGGGCCGCACTGATCGGGTCCAGCTTCACGACGCTGGCCACGCATGGGACCGACCAAGACATGGTCCAGCGCATGCTCACGGCGAAAGACTACCACCGGAGCAGACTTTCCCTCATCCTGTCGGGTTTGGCGGATCTCCCCCTCGTCATGGCGTTTCTTTTCGTCGGAATGCTTCTCTGGGCATTTTACCAGGAACCCGGCAAGAACGCTCCCTTCGCGTATTACATTGTGCACGAACTTCCGCCAGGCGTGCGCGGAGTGCTGGTCGCGGGCATTTTCGCCACCGCGATGGGGTCGTTGAGCACTGCGCTCAACGCTCTCGCGACCAGCTTCACCGAGGATTGGTATCGGCCCTATATACGAACAGGCGCCTCGCAAGCCCAGATCGTCCGCGCGGCGCGGGTGAGCACGGTGGTCTTCTCGATTTTGTTGATCCTGATTGGCTCAGCGACCGCCTATGCCAAGATCGTTCTGAACGCCCGGATCATTCCCATCGTCCTTGGCATCTTTGGATACACCTACGGCTCGTTGCTCGGCGTGTTCCTGGTAGGTCTGCTCACCAAGCGGCGAGGCAGCGAAGCAGGAAACCTCTTCGCCATGATGTGCGGCTTCCTAGTAGTCGCAATCCTTAGCGGCCTGCATAACGACATTTGGACACTTCTCCATCCAAATACCGCCGGAAATGAGCATCCAGCCCTCTGGGCGCCAGCGTGGCTTCCGCGAATTGAGTTTCCCTGGCGCATCGCTTTCGGAGCGGTCGTGACCTTCGCGGTGGCCGTTTGCTTCAAAACTCCCGAACCCAAGGTCCGCTCGACCGAAGAATACCTCGCCCGCTCCACCCGCATGGGCGCTTGACCCGGCCGCTCGTCAAGCGTTTTAGCCTAAACGGAAAAAAAATTCTTATGGACCGTTCAACCCTTTTTTCTTGAGTGACGGGGGTCACGATTTCTATTCTCGCGCCGCTTGCGGCAGACGAAGGCAAACGTGTTGTGAACAACTTGTGAAGATGTTGAATCCCCCGATTCAATGAAGATGAGCGCGCGGGTCATGCCCAGCCACAGGGCGTGGCGGAGTGAAGAGCAGGTTTGGGGCAACCATCCTGCGCGAATTTTCTCAACCTTCTATCAGTGAACGAATTAGAATGAAATTTCTTCCCAGAATTTCTGAAAAAAACTTGGCGCGCGGGCAATTTTCAGCTGTTCTCAGAAGGGTCAAACTGCCGGGCCGGCTACGAGGGGGAGCCAGGGATCTCGTGCATAACTTTCTATGACATTGAATTGCGGGACCATATGGGCGTCGGTTTCCGAGGTGATCCGGCAACGGATCAGTACCGACGGGTATGAACGTTGGTTTCAAGGCGTAGATGTTGTTTCTGACGACGGGCTCAAGCTCGTTTTCCGCGTGCCGAATCCGATCCATCAGTTCTTTATTGAGAGCAACTACTTGCGCCTGGTCCAGGATGCTGCCCAGGAAGTGCTGCGGAGTCCGCGGAAGATCCAATTTGTTGCTCCAGGGAATGTGGAAGGCGATCCTCCCACATTCTCATCCGCGAGCATCGACCACCCGCCACCACGGGCCATGGTTCCTGAGCGTTCGCACGGACAAAGCAGTTCGGGGATGAATCCCCGAAACACCTTTGAAACCTTCGTCGTCGGATCAAACAGCCAATTTGCGCATGGCGCCGCTATAGCCGTGGCAAAATCTCCGGCCAAGACCTACAACCCTCTCTTTGTGTATGGAGGGAGCGGCTTGGGCAAGACACACTTGCTCCAGGCAATCGGCCACTCCGTCATAAGCAGCCACAAGTCCTCTCGCGTGGTCTATCTTTCCAGTGAGCAGTTCACCAACGAGTTCATCGATGCGATTCAGCATGGAACGCTGGTCAAGTTCCGAAAAAAATACCGCTACGCGGACATCTTGATGATCGATGATATCCAGTTTCTCGCGGGCAAGGAACGCTCCCAGGAGGAGTTTTTTCACACCTTCAACACGCTGCATGACGGCCACAAGCAGATCGTGCTTTCGAGCGACCGCCCCGCCAGCGAGATTGAGAAGCTCGAGCAAAGGCTGGTTTCGCGATTCGAATGGGGCATGACTGCGGAGTTGCAGCCGCCCGACGTTGAGACCCGTATCGCCATTCTCAAGAAAAAGGCCGAGAGTTTGAATATCGCCCTCGAGCCTTGGGTGATCGAATTTCTGGCCGATCGCATCCGCAATAATGTGCGGCGCCTCGAGGGAGCGCTCATGCGCGTGGCTTCCTACAAGTCGCTCAGCGATCGCGAAATTACCCGGGAGGTCATCGAGAATTTGCTCCGTGATATTTTCCAGGAGCAGGCACGCCGTGCCGTCACGATCGAGCAGATCCAGCGCAAAGTGGCCGAGCATTTCGATGTGCGTCTGGCCGATATGACCAGCAAGCGACGTCCAGCTAACATCGCCTTCCCAAGGCAGGTGGCGATGTTCCTGTCGCGCGAGTTGACGAACAGCTCGCTTAGCGATATCGGAGACGCCTTCGGAGGCAAGGACCACGGAACGGTTATCCACGCCTGCAAGCTGGTCAAACGTCGTATTGAAGAGGATGAACAGACCCGCCACGTCATCCGCCTGCTCGACAGTCAGCTTCAACGCTGAAGCACACGCGCCCTATTTAGTTGGACGACGGCCCGGCCGAAAAGCCTCCGCGGTGTAGAGTTTCGCACGATTGCACGCGCGGGACTAATGTTGACTTCGCCAGGTCCGCTCAATAAATGAGACCTTTTCAACAATAACATGAAGTTCGCAGTCACCAAAGAAGCTCTCCTGGAAGGGCTGCAACGCATTCAAAACGTCGTGAGCACACGTTCGACACTGCCCGTGCTCACCAACGCCCTCTTGGAAACAACCAAGACCGGTCTGCGTCTCACGACGACGGATTTGGAAGTGGCCATTCGCTGCGAGATCGTCGCCCAGGTAGAGAAAGCCGGCGCGACCACCTTGCCTGCTCGCCGGCTTGCCGCCATCGTGCGCGAACTTCCTGCCTCCGAGATCAGCCTCGAGACCGACGCCAAGAACATCTCCACGCTGCGCTGCGCCGCGAGCTTTTTTAAGATATACGGCCTGGCCAAAGAGGAGTTCCCCGCCTTCCCCTCGTTCAAGGATGCCAAGACTTACACCATCCGGCAGTCGGAACTCAAAGATGGGCTGCGCAGAACATCGTACGCCATCTCGGTGGACGAGACCCGTTACGTGCTCAACGGAATTCTTTTCTCGTTTAAAGAAAACAAGCTGACGCTCGTGGCAACCGACGGACGCCGCCTCGCCTTGTTTGACAGTGATCTGGAGTTTCCGCGCAGTCACGAGCGCGATCTCATCGTCCCCACGAAAGCCGTCACGGAGCTGCAGCGGATGCTAGGCGACGAGGGTGAAATCCAGATAGCGGTGGGCGAGAACCTCGTCTCCTTCGAGCAGAACGGCTCGCAGCTTGTCTCCAAGTTGGTTGAGGGCAACTATCCCAACTATCGTCAAGTCATCCCCGGAGAGGCAAAGGAACGCATTACCATCGAGCGTGAATCCCTACTTAACAGCGTGCGACGCGTCTCTTTGCTAAGCAATGACAAGACCAGCTCAGTCCGGCTGAATTTCTCTCGAAACAACCTGGACATCACCGCCAACACTCCGGAGGTGGGAGAGGCGCGGGAAGCGCTGGCCGTCGTTTATCGCGGGCGCGACTTATCTATTGCCTTCAATCCGGAGTTCCTCATGGATCCTCTGCGAAACCTTTCCAACGACGAGGTCCATCTGGAGCTTATCGACGAGATGAGCCCCGGAGTCATCAAGATCAACACGCCGTTCCTTTACGTCCTCATGCCGATGAGAGTGTCGGTGTAGAAACTTAAACCTTCCCCGCCGCGTCCAACACAGCTCGGGCAAAGCGCCCTGCTCGGGGCTCCTCCGACTTGCGCGGACCCGCCGCATTAAGCCGGCGAACTGAATGTTGACGCAAAAATTTCCGCAGGAGAATGGCGCTTTCGGGCACCGTTAACGTTTCCGCGGAGAGGTGCAGCACCGGTTTGTGCAGCTTCTTGCAAGCTTCCCACGTTTTCCGAGAGCCGCCGGAAAGTTTGGCGGATTGCGAGAAGATCACGGTCGCCTCGCTATCCCGAACGTTCCATTTGGTGCGTTGGGCAGGTCGGGCCGAAGGCGTCTCAAGCAACTTGTAACGCGCAGGAATCTCGCCGTCTTCGGCTCGACGGCCTTTCGGACACCAACCTCCGTGCTGAAGCCCCCGCCGGATAGCCCAGGCAAGACATGCCCGATCAACTCCTGTCTGCCCTCCGCTGATGATGCAGAACGCCTTGCCCACGACACCCAACCGTGCCATGCTTTTGCGCCATTGTCGCCAGCATAGCACAGCGGTAGTGCAACTGATTTGTAATCAGTAGGTCCCCGGTTCGAATCCGGGTGCTGGCTGTGCTGTTAATAAGATACTTACGAGATATTCAATTTCGAGAGAAAATTGTGCTTGGACACTTCTTGGACACATTTCTCATTCCGAGCTGCTGAAAGCTTGGCGCATCGTGCGTATTGGAAACGTTCGGAGGTCCGCAGTCGCCGGAGGACGTGCGACGAACGTAAGCCTTTT
>DATDKN010000219.1:0-3237 GCA_036519995.1 Terrimicrobium sp.
GTAGGGCCAAGTAGTCGGGAAATGGCAATGCAGGCGCTCGAACGAGAACAAAGTCCAACGCCTCGTAGATGCTCGCCGTCACGATAGCAGAAACATGCGGTCCCAGGCAGGATCAGCGCCGCCGTTCGCCGCGAGCAGCGCGAGAACTACGCCCGGTGCGCCATCGAGTAAGCCCGCTTGGTCGATCTGACGACCACCAGCTTCGAGGTTCCGAACGCCGAGGATTGAATCCGGTTCAAATGACGAGAGCACCTGCCCGATTAACGGCTGCGCAGCCTCGGCAAATCTGGGGGAGCATGTATCATGATGGAAACGCCTGGTGATCTGCAACAATCCGGCCACTCCGTGGCAGAAGGTCGGTGAATCGATTCGTCTCTCGGGAAGCGGCCTTCGATACACCGCGAGAAGCGCCTCAGTTGCCAATTGCTGATAGCTACGATTGTTGATGGTCTCACCAGCCAGCCAGAGAGCGCGTGAGATGCCGGGGCTTCCGTAACACCAAGCAGTTCGACTCGTAGCTGGCGCCCGCGAGCTCTGCTCGATTAGCTCTGCACCGGATTCGCTCGTAGCGGAAAGCGGGAACGCGGTGGGCCAATTCGGTCCCCACTCGTCGTCGATCCGGTGGTCGACAAGCCAACTCGCTATTCGGTTGATCGCCTCTGGCATTCCATCGACCCGCACACCTGCCTTGCAAACCAGCGAAAGCGCGGCCAGAGGACCGGGAATACCGTGTGCCAAACCGCAGTTGAGGTTCCCTGAGGGATAAAGCTGGCGTGTTGCCTCGTCCGTAAGGAGGTGCGCTGGCGTGTGCCAGCGCGGGAGAGGCGCCGCAGTCGCGAGTTCAACGAGAGTGCGCGTCACCTCCCTGAGCGCCACAGCGATCTCCTGCTGCGTCCTCCGGCATAGCAAATAGGCAGCCAATCCACTAAGCCCGGACACAAGGTCGAAATCGGAAACTGGTCCTGCGGTTTGTCGACGGACCCGGAAGGCCAACTCCAAAGCTTGAGGCACAATCGCCGCGTCGAGCCTGCCGAGCAGGCGCTGATATCTTGAACCGTTCCGCGAAACATAGCAGGCTGCGAACGCCAGTCCGGCCAAGCCTGAGAATAACCCAGCGCGGGGCACCCGTTTGTTTTCATAAGCCATGGAAAGCCCCGAAACCGCCCGTTCGAGATGCTCGTGCGCGACGATGTCCCACCCCTCTCCTGGGAAGGAAGCGTCCAGATATCCGAACATCACAACCAATCCTGCATATCCCTGTGCCAGGCTATACGGATACCAATTGATGGATCTCGGGTGCGCAGTTTGGTGTGGAGCAATCGCGAGCGCCGTCTCAACTCGGCGGAGATCCGCCATCCGGCTCGCGATATCGCGAACTACCGCTTCGACACTCGCAATCTCGTCCGCGGCGATGGCGCTATTACCAACTAACACAGACTAGCAATTGCCGCACGTTTGCCCCGGACAAGTGTCGCCGACGCACGTCGCCTCGCAGGTCTGACAACCGCCCGTTTGCTCACACGTGGCGCCCTCGCACGTTTGCCAATTTGTCGAGCATTCGTGACCACCGCAGGTCGCTTGCGTCTCGGGACATTGATCAGTTTCTTGTGCCGGACAATTGTTCGTGCAGTCGCCGACACACGTGTGCTGGTCAACGGTCTGACAAGGTGAACACGTGCTGAAGCATGTCGCGTTAGTTTCGCAGCCGGGACCGCTGCATGTGCTGAAACAGGTCGCCTCGGTTTCGGCCATTACCACCGGATAAAGACGGGGCGCGAGATTGCCAGACGTATGTCCACCAAAGCGAATATCGAGGTCGAACTCGTCAGGCGGGGTAAGTATTTGCAACAGGGCGGTTCTATGCTCGTTTACTGGCAGTGGCTCACTCGGAAAATTACACCCTCTGCCGTTAGCTAGGTGCTGGCGAGACGCATCCATGAGCGATGATCGTCAGATCAAACTTCAAAGGTCAAGCTTAAGCTTAAAGGACGGCATCCGCGCCGCCTCGATACGAAAATTTAGCGCCACGACTCCGGCCCATTTGCTATGAGGATGCAAAGACCCGCATCTGCATGAAACCGAGCATTTCCTTATCTTAGCCCAAATGGAGACGAAACCGGCGCTGGCGCCGATCACACCGACAATTCCGGCCTCGTCACTGGACAGACGTTTTATGTAAATCCCGATGGCAGCACGACTGGTGAGGCGTTCCCTAGACCGCAAATCGAGAACGACTCTTGCATCGGAGTAGCCAACTGCGGTCAGGTGAGATCCGGGCCTTTTGGCGTTCGTTTTTCGCTGAATGACGCCAATGGGAAATATTCAGACTTTCGACTTCCCGCAGGATGCGGGCTTCGACGCAAGCATAACTTCACCGCGGCCGTTCATTTTTGCCCATTCTCAGATGCCGGTTGTCAACTACACGCTCTCGGCATGTATTTACTCGCCATTGGCGCCAGACCCTCCCATCGCCTGCGCGGCAACGTTTGGCTTTAATGCTCACACGTCTCCACAGGAGATTGCACCGCCCGCGCTGCCACGCGGTTTGATCGCAGATCGTCAGTGAGCGAAGGCAACGAGGGTATCGATTGCGTGCTGCTTATGCTTGCGCCTGCTGCCGGAAGAGGTCAGCGACCTTATTGGAGATTTCCTGCAGCCCAGCAGAAGAGAACTTGATCATTCCGAGCCGCGCAGCAGCGTGCTCCGCGTACGCGCGATTCGGAGTGGCCTGATTCCAAGTGACACAGAATTGATAGGCCGCCAGAGCGTCAATCGTCACCAGATACGGACCGTCTTGACCAACCTTGAGAAGAAGCCGATTCAAGATCAGATCGCGATCCACATCGACGTTCGCCACGACTGAGGGATGCCACTCCCGCGCATTAGTGAGCGAATAGTGCGTGTCAAATCGCAGCGTCAGGGGACCGCCAGCTGGCACCGTGATCTGATAGTTTCCTTGCTCGTCCGTGTATTCGCGCTGCACCTCGCTGGCCGGATCACGCTCACGATACACCGTGACTCGAATCATGTTGATCGGTTTCCCGTCATATCCCTTAACCTGTCCGCTTATTGAAATATTCTCAGGCATAACTTTGTCATTATAAGCTCTTCTAGCTCTCTCTGGCCAATATTCTCCGGTAAACTGAAGTGACTGCCTCAACGATCTCAGACAAACAGCACTCGCGGACCGCCAAAGCCTGTTGATCTGAATCCCACTCCCATTCGCCAAGCGATTGA
>DATDKN010000220.1:0-8447 GCA_036519995.1 Terrimicrobium sp.
GTCTTACGGCGGTCATCCACCCTAGAATAGGGAACGGGATATGCGTCGAAACGGCACGCGCGGGGCAATAACCTCCAACGGCCTGCTTCGATAAGAAGCAGGTCGTTTTTTCGCGCCGCGGCGGTCTGAAGTTCTTCCGGATCAGAGCTTGGCGCGGTTTCCATTTGAGCACGGCGCGCGACTGTCTATCTTGCGCGTGTGGATGCAGTCCTGGCACTTGAAGACGGAACCGTATTTCGTGGCGAGTCGTTTGGTTCTCCGCGAACGCAGGCGGGCGAAATCTGCTTCAACACAGCCATGACCGGCTACCAGGAGGTGCTTACCGATCCCTCCTACCGCGGCCAGATTGTGGCGATGACTTATCCCCTCGTCGGAAATTACGGCACCAACCTGCTCGACGTTGAAAGTGAAGTGCCACAAGTGCGCGGCTTCGTCATTGAAGAGCTGAGCCCTCTGGCGAGCAACTGGCGCTCGCAGGGAAATCTTCATGATTTTCTCTTTCAGCATGGAGTTCCCGGAATACAAGGTATCGATACTCGTGCGCTCACACGCCGACTGCGCAACTCCGGAGCGATGCGGGCATGCATCGCTCTCGAGGGGGTGAGCGACCACGAAGCCATCCACCTCGCACGCTCGGTTCCTTACGAGGGGGTGGATTTCGTCAAGGAGGTGACTACGGCCTCACCCTACGACTGGGATGTCGAGAATCGAAAAAGCGGAAAGTGGATGCTCGCGCGAACTGAGGTTCCTCCCGAAACCTCTGTTGACGCGACCGGCAATCTCTTCGAGGAGCTTCCCCCGGTTGCCCATCGAATCATCGCCTATGACTTTGGAATGAAGCGCAACATCCTCCGCTCGCTTCGGCGAAACGGATTTGCGGTCAAGGTCGTGCCCGCGGCGACTCCCGCCGATGAAGTTCTCGCCCTCAGGCCCGACGGCGTGTTCCTTTCCAACGGACCTGGAGATCCGGCGGCGTTGGGGTATGCGCATCAAGCAGTGCGAGGTCTCATCGGAAAGCAGCCAATATTCGGAATTTGTCTTGGCCACCAGGTTCTCGCCCTGGCCTTAGGCGGCAAGACTTTCAAACTAAAGTTTGGACATCGTGGAGCCAATCAGCCCGTGAAAGATCTCCGCACCGGAAAAATAGCCATCACATCTCAGAACCACGGCTATGCCGTTGATCCGGACTCACTCCCCAGTGAAGTTGAAGTAACTCACATCAACCTAAATGATGGCACGGTGGCCGGGCTGCGCCATAAGCAATTCCCAGCCTTCAGCGTGCAGTATCATCCCGAGGCTTCCCCAGGACCTCACGACGCCTCCTACTTCTTTGCCGAATTTGCCAACGAAGTTCATAGAGCCAAAGAAAAGTCATAGCGCCCAATAATGCCCCAACTCCAAATTTTTCTCTCCGAAGACAACCGGATCAACTTCGACCTTGGCGAAGAGAAGGTGACGATCGGCAGACTCGCGCATAACAATCTGCAGATCGACGAGCCCTCTGTTTCAAGCCACCATGCCGACCTCTTCCTGGAAACGGGCAGGTATCATCTCCGCGACTCCGGATCGACCAATGGCACTTACGTCAACGGCGCACAGATTACAGATGCCGTCCTCCGAGATGGAGACGAGCTTCGCTTTGGAAGCGTCGAGGGCGTGTTCCTCAGCGAAGCAGAAGCTCTTTCTCAGCCCCGACCGGATTTTTCGCCTGCGGCGCTGGACGCCGCCACTTCGAGCGCCCGCCCCGCGAATTTCGTCAGCTTATCTCCGTCCCCAAAGAGTGTTGAGTCGAGAGATCCAGCGGCTACTGCCTTGTCCGGGCTCGCTGCGCTTGCGGTCATCTCCTTTGGCGCGGCGGTGTATTTCGTGCTGACGATGTAGTGTCCTTCGGCGAGGAATTCCGCTCTCTTTATTGACCGAGCTCCACATTCCAATAGGCCAGGTCAAGAAAATGCTTCCAACTGTCGTGGTGGCTTCGCGAAAAGCTGATGTTAACAAACGGGCGCCATTTCGGTCGTCTCGGCTTTCGGATTAGCTGAAGGCCGGCCTCGTGCGGAAGCCGATTGCCCTTCTTCGTATTGCATGGAATGCATGAGCAGACGATGTTCTCCCAGGTAGTCTGGCCACCACGGTCTCGAGGAAGAACATGATCAAGGTTCAACTCGTGCCGCTCAAAAATCTCGCCGCAATACTGACAAGTATTTCTGTCCCGCTCAAAGACGTTGTGCCTGGTGAACTTTACTTCTTTCTTCGGCAGTCGCTCGAACAGCAGGAGCACGATTATCCGCGGAACGCGAATGCTGACGGAAATCGTATGGACCATTTCCGGTTCCGGATTGACACGGGAAAAGTCGCGCCAGCTGGTGAAATCATGCGTCAAATAATTGTTGGAACTGTCGGTGGAAACCACTTGAGCGTGCCCTTGGTAGAGGAGTGTGAAAGCGCGCCGGACCGAACATGTATTTACCGCCTGCCAGAGGCGGTTTAAAACAAGCACGGGCTGATCAAGAATGCCTTCCATTTGCGTTAGTTCGCCAGCGACTCGCCACGAATCGAAGATTTTTGCGCGCAAGCTACCACCGCGCTCTTTCGCTTGTCAATACCTGTGAATGCTCCAATCAACATGCAACGAGCTTATGCCATTGCACTTATGTTATTCGGTTTTACGTCCTTTCGGCCTTGCATTTACCCCAGGAGTTCAGATATTAACCGTCCCTCATCCTAAATGTACCGGCCGGGATTTCTTCTTATTGCCATAGGGGCATCACTGTTAATGCTAAGTGCGGCATTTTCCGAAGATTCCTCGGACCGCTTTCTCAACGCTTACAAGGATTTTCAGGCCGCCGAAAAGCTGGAACGCGAAGCCAAACCGCAGGAGGCAATCAAGAAGTACCGTTCGGCGCGGCAGATACTGCAGCAGATCAGCAAGTCTTCTCCAGATTGGCAACCGCTTGTTGTCGACTATCGCCTGCGCAAGACCCAGGAAAGCATCGAGCGTTTGGAAGAAAGCATCGGTGCCTTGCCTCCACCTGAGCCGCCGGAAGGTAGCCTGCCCGTGGCGGACAACGAGCGGGTAACTCCAACTGTGCCGGTGCAAGCACCGGTCTCTACGCAGATGCCCACGATCGCCTTTAGGCCCCCAGCGGCTCAAAAACGCACCGCCCGGGAAGCTCCCCGCGCTGCGCTGCGTCGTGATGATCTCGCGACCGGTCGTTCTTCATCCACGACGTCCGCGGCCGAGCGCGAGCTGCGTGAACTGCGGCGCGAACTGGCTCAAGCTCGGACCGAAAACAAGGAGCTCACCGACCGTTTGCTAAAGAAGTCTGCCGAGCTTCAGAGCGCGCTCGTCGAGGTGGACAAGACCAAGGTCAACGTTGTCGAGTTAAAGTCGCAGCTCGCCCAAACGACTGCTGCCCTCGAAAACGTCCAGAAGGATGACGTTTCGGTCGCTGGCATCCGCACTGACTACGAGAAACAGCAGGCGGAGACCCTGAAAAAGTTCGCCGATATCCAGGCAGATAATGAGGTGCTGCAGGAAGAAAACCAGCGCCTCTTTGCAAAGCTCGAACG
Source organism: Terrimicrobium sp. (assembly GCA_036519995.1). GTDB lineage: Bacteria > Verrucomicrobiota > Verrucomicrobiia > Chthoniobacterales > Terrimicrobiaceae > DASTFP01. The sequence goes on from DATDKN010000220.1 coordinate 3,571, forward strand.
AGCGGCCCAATACATTGCACAAAGCGATGCGGTCCGCTCTGGCCTTCTCACCGAACGCAAGCAATTGGCCGATGAGCGAAATAACGCTCTCGCGAAGGTGAAAAAGATCAAAGATAACTCCGCAGAAATCGAACGTGTGAGCATCGAGAACAGACGGCTGAAGACTGAACTTGCGGAAATCTCTGAAAAGATGGTCAGCAAGACCGAGTTCGAGAAACTTGCCGCCGAGAAGAAGGTCTTAACAGCAAAGCTCGCCCAGAAGGCGCCGATGGCGGCTCTGGCTGAGAAGGACGGAACTATAAAAGCCTTGCGAAGCGATTTGAACACGGCGAACGATAAGCTGCTTGCGGCTCAAGCGCGCATGACCCGACGCGACGATGAACTCGATGTCCTGCGAAAGCAGCTTGACGAGACTTCGGGACGGCTTGCGCAAATCCAGCTGAATACAGCGGATGAGAAGAAGATGGCCATGGAAAACGAACTTCTCCGCGGAATCATCTTGCGCCAAATTCGCGAGCAGACCAAACGCGACGACGCGAAAAGACTCCTCGAGCAGGAAATCGGAACGCTTAAGATTAGCTCCGACGTAATCAGAGAACAACTCGCTGTCCTAGGAGCGCCGGTGCTCGAGTTGACCGCCGAAGAGCGCTCACTTTTCAAGGAACCGGTCGTCCTTCTCACCGAACCAAACACGCAGAGCCTGGAAGTGACCGTGGCAGTTAGCAAACCCACTGCCGAAGAAGTGAAAGCCGGCAAATTCCTTCAGGAACCGGCTGGGGGCGACGCGCTTCCTCAAGATTTCCGGGATCTAATCCAGGAGGCCAAGACAATGTTCGAGCAGAAGAACTATGTGGAGGCCGAAAAGCTCTATCAGATCGTCGTCGAGAGGACGCCCAATAGTTACTTCGCTTTGTCCAATCTTGGCGCCGTGCAGATTGAGGGAGGCAAGCTGTCGGCAGCCGAGGTGGCGCTCAAGAAGGCTATTGAAATCGACTCTACCGAAGCTTACGCCTACACCAATTTGGGCATCGTTTATAGCCGAATGGGAAAATTTGGCGAAGCGATCGAGGCCTTGCAAAGGGCGGTCGTCCTCAATGAGGAGGACGCGGTTGCTCACAACTATCTGGGCGTTTGTCTCGGGCAAAGAGAAGAGTGGAATGGATCGGAGGCCCACCTTAAGAAGGCCATCGATCTCAGACCGGAATACCCGGACGCTCACTTCAATCTGGCGGTGCTTTACGCAACGACGCAGCCGCCCTCTCTCGACCGCGCCAAAGAGCACTACGTTAAGGCGACAGAGCTCGGAGCTGCCCCAGACGCGTCGCTGGAACGCCTCATCCAGTGACTGCCCCGCGTCACATCATGTCGGCACGGTCGATCGCGTACCTTGCTGCTCCGAAAAGCGCAGCCTGATCGTTCAGGACGATCTTCACCGGCATCGTCTTCATCAGGTTCGAAAGCCTGCCTTTGTCGTTGAATGCCTTTATAAAGGCTTCGATCCGCGCCGCGTTGAGCATCTTCGCTGGTATCCCACCCCCTAAGTAAACCCCTCCGGTCGCCATAGTCTTCAGCGCCATGTTTCCGGCTTCGGCCCCGAATGCAGACACAAAGATCTCGGTTGTCTGCACACACATTGGACACTCGCCGGAATCCGCGTATTTCGAGATGACCAGCCCCGGTTTGTTGGTCTTCATCTCTTCGGCAACTTGCGGCAGCTCCTGACCACGCCCCGTATCACGCAGGAACTTGTAGATATTCTCTAGACCCATGCCTGATACCACGCGCTCGTAACTGACGTGGCCGTACTGCTTCATCAGATACTTGAGCAGGGCCATCTCAATATCGTTGCGTGGTGCAAAGTCTGTGTGGCCCCCCTCGCACGCCCAGACACGATACTTTTTCTTTGCACCATCCCAGAAGAGCCCGCCTTCGTCCAGGCCTGTTCCGGGAGAGACCACGCACCGGTTGCCACCCATCGCTGGCGGACCTTCCTGAATTATGGCAACGTCCTCGGGATTAAGTTCGCCAATCCCGTAGGCATTGGCTTCGAGGTCGTTTAACAGGCTCACCTGCGGGATCGAGAACGCCTTCTCAATCTCGGCGGCATCCACGCCCCAGTTGAGATTGGTTGGTCTTGCCCGACCGTACTTCACCGGCCCCGGCACACCAAAACAGGCGGCGGGAATGTGGCCTTTCTCCGCCTCGAGAAACTCATGAATAATGGCATTCAGACTCGTGTAATCGCCACTTGGGAATCGATGGTTGCGATGAATTTTGAGCGTCTCGTGTTCGATCGAAAGGATCGCGAGGTTGCTTTTGGTGCCACCGATGTCACCGGCAAGAATAATCTGAGGATGGTCGGACATGGGGGAGGGGGTATTACGGCTGGGGCTTGCGTCTGTAGTCTACCGCCAGACCTGCCCAGCTTAGCGTTGGAGGTGATAGTGATGCCATTTGTGGCCGGTCTTTTCAATGAGATGGTCCGCCGCTTCCGGTCCCCAACTCCCCGCAGGATAGTTCGGAAAATCGCGCGCCGGCAGAGCCTGCCACACATCCAAAATCGGATTCACAATTCTCCAGGACGCATCGACGCTGTCGTAACGGTGAAAGAGCGTCGGATCACCGATGGCACAATCGTAGAGCAATGTCTCGTATCCCGTAGCAGCGGTGTGCTCGCCAAAATCCGAATAGCTGAAATCCAGCGGAACGTTGGCAATATAGATGTAAGGACCGGGGCGCTTCGCATGGATGTCCAGGGTGATGCCTTCATCAGGTTGAACATGGATCACCAGACGGTTCGGAGTGATGTTGCTTTGCACGTCTTCACCGAAGAGTAGAAGGGGCGCACGACGAAAGCCGATGACGATCTGGGTCGTTCGCGTAGCCAGCCGCTTTCCACTGCGGACATAGAACGGGACCTCGGCCCAGCGCCAATTCTCCACTTCCAATTTCATGGCCACGAACGTCTCTGTGTTTGATTGCGGATTGACGTCGGGCTCGGTGCGGTAGGCGGGAACCTGCTTTCCGTCGATAGTGCCAGCCGCATACTGCCCGCGGACCGTGTTTGCAATGATCTCCTCGGGCTCCATCGGACGGATTGCCTCCAGAACCTTCACCTTCTCGTTGCGGACGCTATCACCAGAAATCGAACTCGGCGGCTCCATCGCGATCAAGGAGAGCACCGAGAGGATATGATTTTGGACCATGTCGCGGACGACCCCAGAATGATCGTAGTATCCGCCCCGCAGTTCGACGCCGAGTTCCTCAGCGACGGTGATCTGAACGTACTCGATATAGCGCCGATTCCAGATGGGCTCGAACACCGAATTTCCAAAGCGAAAGACCATGATATTCTGCACCGTCTCTTTTCCGAGATAGTGATCGATCCGGTAAATCTGTGATTCCTCGATATTCTTGCTCAGTTCGCAGTTCAAAATCCGAGCGCTGGCCAGATCTCTCCCGAAAGGCTTTTCGATGATGACTCGTCTCCAGGCATTCGGAGCTTCATTGGTTAAGCCAACAGCGTGTAGTTGCTCGACAACAGTGGCAAAGAACGTCGGCGCGACGGCGAGATAGAACAAGACATTGCCAGGGAGATTCCAGGTCTTTTGAGCCTCAGCGATCTTGCCGGCTAGGTGCTTGAATGTCTCGATCGCCTTGAAGTCGCCCTGAATGTAATAGCTCCGTCTCGCAAAGTCGTCCCACTCCTTCTCGTCGACCGGCCGGGTAGCGAACTGCTTGATGTTTTCGGTAATGCTGTTCCGGTACATTTCGTCATTACCATCGCTCACCGCGACACCGATAATTGCAAAATTGGCGGGGAGCAGCTTCAGCGCCTTCAAGTTGTAAAGAGCTGGCAGGAGCTTTCGTTTGGTGAGGTCGCCGGACGCACCGAAGATGACGATGGTGCAAGGGTCACCGGGACGTTCGTGGCCGGTCAAGGGTTGTTCGGACATTGCAAGGGCCATTAAGCCTGAGGGGGGCAATTGCTGCAAGGCCGAAGAGTTTTCTCGCCGCGGAGCGACCTTCCAGTAAGGCGCGGCATTGTCAAACCGAAACCAGGCTACAATTGGATGACCCGTGCTGAAAAGATGTCGCCGCTCTCCAGCAGCTGGAAAAGCACCTCCCGGCCGGGTGCGCTGTCCAGATTCAGCAGGGTGAGCGCTTTGCCACCGGCTTCGTTACGCGACAAGCTCATGCTCGCGATGTTGACTTTATGTGCACCGAGGATTGTCCCGATCCTCCCGACGATTCCCGGGACGTCATGATTTTCGAGCAGCAGGATCACACCGCTGGGCGTGGCCTCGACCGGATTGCTATTTACCCGCACGATTCGCGGCTCGTTCCTTGCTCCGAAAAATGTCCCGCCAAGAGAGACTTTCGAATCGCCGCTCCAAACAGCCACATGCAACCATTCGTTAAAATCCGTCTGTTCGGTCGACTTGACCTCTTCCACGGCGATGCCACGCGCCGATGCGACGGAACGAACATTAACGCTATTAACTTCCTCTCCGCCGGTGTGCTTGAGAAATCCCGTCAAAACCGAACGTGTCACCGCATCATTGGAAGGCAGTTCCACAGCTTTGCCACCATAGGTGATAACGATTCGATCGTTTCTATTGGGTGCAAGTTGCGCGGCAAAGCGCCCGAGTTTGTCGCCGAGGGTCAAGTAGGGCTTTACGATCGCCGCGGTCTTGGCGTCCATGCTTGGCATGTTGACCGCGTTGCGGATTTCGCCTTCGAGAAGAGCGGCTCGGATTGCCTGGGCGATTTCGATGCCGATGTTCTCCTGCGCCTCAGCCGTGCTGGCTCCGAGGTGAGGGGTGAAGACGACGTTCTCCAAATCGCGTAGGGGGAAATTGGCGGGAGGCGGCTCG
>DATDKN010000221.1:0-4034 GCA_036519995.1 Terrimicrobium sp.
CTTGGGCCTTCTGACTGAAGTCCGACGCCTATTGGTCGGGCTTCTCATCGGTAAACCTCACCGGGGCTTGGGTTCACCACCGAAGCGTGAGACAACCATCGGATCTCTTCCTAGGTACCTTCGCAGTGCAAGAGAATTTCGGCATGTATCGCCTGCATGGGAGCTAAGGAGAAATTACATGTCGAGATGGCACGCGATAGTCGCTCTGATTCTGACAGCGTATGCTTTCACAATCAGCGAAGCCTCAGCTTGGTATGTTTCGCATGCAGATGCGGAAAGGCTCTGTCTAGGCAAAGCTAACAAGCAGCACCAATGGGGCTATGCCTGCGCCTGGTGTGGAGAAGGGCTCCTGCGTAGGTGCCACTACGTTGCTTGCAGCAAAATGGGTTGTAGCGAGGTTGTGCGAAGGAGAGGTACGATCCCCACCTATTGAATTCTTCCGCAGGTAGCGAAATCTAGCTACGGCGTTGAGTTCAGTTCCGAGTAACGAGATGCCGAATCTCGCCAAAGTTAGCAGCGTCATCGCCTTCCTCCGCACGGAGATTCCGGCGGAAGACATCTCGACCAATCCAGTAGTCGTACATCCCCACAACACGGGCAGGACTATCCCCGAGCGCCTGCCGCCCGCGATCGTCAAAGACCTGTCTCAGCTGGACACTGCGAGAGCGCTTGCCGCGACCGCAGGCGAATGGGTCTCGATTGCCGCCGCCATCGCGCTCTGCACCTATTTCTGGCACCCGGTGCTCTACGTACTCGCGGTTATGTTCATTGGCGCGCGCCAGCACGCGCTGATCATCATGGGACACGACGCCTCGCATTATCGCTACCTGCCGACGCGCTGGCAGAACGAGTTCTTCAGCAACCTCTTCCTGATGTGGCCGGTGTTCGCCTCGGTCGAGGGCTTCCGCAAATTTCACTCAACGCATCACCAATACACAAACCTACCGAACGATGGGAACCGCCACATCTGGTACACCCATGACGCCGCGGGAGAGCTGGAACCTGATTGGGTCTTTCCCAAGACGCAGGCAGGCTTGGCGCTGTTGCTCCTGCGCCGCGCCTCTTTCCTGACGGGGATGTTTTGGATCGTTAGGGGTCTGGTCGGTTCGTCATTTATTCCGTCACCGCAGTGGATGGTGGCGGCTAGGATTGCGTTTTACGCGTGCGTTGCCGGGGCTCTCACCGTCATTGGCGCCTGGTACGCCTTCTTGCTGTATTGGATCGTCCCGTATTGCACCTGGCACATCGCGATTCAGTATGCGCATATCATTTGCGAGCACAGCGCCGTCGAAAGCGACGAAGAAGAGTATGGGATTACCCGCACCACAATCCCGACCTGGCTCGAGTCGATCTTCATCTTGCCGTGCAATGTCGGCTACCACATCGAACATCACTGGTATCCGAGCGTCCCGTTTTATCGTTTGCCCGATCTGCACCAACAGTTAATGGCGCGTGAGGGCTTTCAGAAACACGCCGTCGTCAGGCGCTCCGTCTTCGCCTCTCTTGGTGAGTGCATCAAACCGCAGATTGTTGAGTAAATGGGTCTGCTCCTGGCACGAAGCGGACCTTCAGCCAATAGATCATTATCCTCCGGAGTTCCATTGGAGCCGTCATTGAGATTTGATCTCATCGGCAAGCTGGTGAACGGTCTCTGGTTAGATCTAGTGCGTGCGTCCCATTAGAAACCTCCCAACACGGCAAATGGCCCGGCGCATTTCCAAACGGAGCGAGCAGAAAAGGCGAAAAACGACTTCGTCACCGGCGCAGAACGAGACCAGTTCTGTCGTCGCGGAACCGCTCAAGCGGCCTTCGGTTGCGCTCGTCATTGCGGTGGTGCTTACCGCAATTCTCGAGGTGCTCGATATCACCATTGTTAGTGTATCGATTCCCCACATGCTCGGGAGCTTCGGTGCAACCTCCGACCAGATTACGTGGGTCCTGACTTCTTATCTCGTGGCGGCCGCGGTAGGCATGCCGCTTACCGGTTACCTCTCAGAGAGGCTCGGGCGAAGGAGACTCCTCAACATTTCAATTCTCGGGTTCGTTATTTTTTCGGGCCTGTGTGGCATTTCCTGGAATCTCTTCAGCATGGTGCTTTTTCGGCTCGCGCAAGGTCTTAGCGGTGCACCGCTCATCGCCTTGAGTCAGGCTATTTTGCTCGATGCCTTCCCCCGTGAGAAGCATGGCCAGGCTCTCGCCATTTTCGGCCTTGGCATTATGGTCGCCCCTGTGCTTGGTCCAGTTTTGGGCGGATGGCTTACCGACACGTTCGTGTGGCGAGCGGTATTCTACATCAACGTTCCCATCGGCCTGATAGCGCTGCTACTGTCGATGGGAGAGTTGCCCCGCGCGCCCGTGAGGCACCTCAAGACCGACTGGACGGGCATGGTCCTCCTGGTTCTGACCGTGGGGTCGCTCCAGCTCGTGCTCGATCAAGGTCCTACGCGCGATTGGTTCGACTCGCGGTTCATCCAGATCTTCAGTGGAATTGCTCTCTTCTCAGGGGTGGCTTTCTTGATGCGCGGCTGGGGCAACCCGCGCAATATCGTTGATCTCGCCCTGCTGAAGGACCGGAACTTTGCCTCAGGTCTTCTTACGAGCACCGCTTATGGGCTCCCACTCTTCGGAACGATAGCCCTTCTTCCGCTTCTGATCCAACGTCTCCTAGGTTATCCAGCGATGACTGGTGGCTTGGTGTTTGTGCCCAGAGCAATTGTGAGTGCGATCTCACTTGCGATTGTTGGTGGTCTTTTGATGCGATTGATAGATTCGCGCTACCTGATTGCTGCCGGCCTTGTTCTGACAGCGATTGGTAGCCTCGCAATGGCACATTTGTCCCTCTCCGTCGACGCCTGGGGGCTCGTTTGGCCGGGGATGATTGCGGGTGCGGGCATGGGTCTGTTCTTTGTGCCCATCAACGCCGTTGCTTTTGCAACCATCCCTGCCGCTAAGCTAGACGAGGCGTCTGGCGTCATGGCATTGATGCGTAGCATCGGTGCCTCAATCGGCATCGCGATAGTGAGCTGGCTTTTGGTTCGCCAGGGCCAAATTCACGGGGAGAATCTCATAAGCCACGTCAGCCCTTTCAATCCTGCCGTGCCTTCTTATCTATCGGCTCTAGCCGGGCAGGGGCTGGATTTTCGGTCGCCGAGCATCATGGCCGCGATGGCAAAGGAAATCGGTCGCCAAGCCCAGATGCTCGCCTTCAACGACCTGTTCTGGTTCCTCGGGTGGTTTGCTGTTGCGATGTTGCCGCTTCTCTTAGTAATGAAGCGCCCAGCAAAAGCGGGACTTGCGATCGCCTAGGCTACCTAGGTCTGACGGTTGAATCAGCCAGCGATAAAGCGGGCTAGCTGAGAGGCGCGGATCGTCTTCATCGAATTTCATCCTCGTGGTCCCGCCACGCGGATGGTCGCCCAAAATCCGCGATGCAGCGCAAGACAAAAGACGGATCCAGGCCGAGACGTGAGCAGCGTCCGGCCCGGATGTCCGCTGTTGGCACTTCAGCGACATTGAAGCGGCGCGGTTTAACGACCGGTTCCGGCCTGTTTTCGGACATCAGCGCGTCACCCACCGTGTCGCCAAATGACCCGTAGCGGAAGCGAAGTGCTGCGCGTGTTATTTAACAGCCACATGCAGCTCGGCAAGGTCACGGGCTGGCATTAACCGCTCGCTACGAGTGCTATAAAAGTTGCCGATGACCAAAACATCCATTTGCGTTCGCAAATAGCAGGAGATGGCGTCTTCGGGGGTTTCGACGATTGGCTCACGCAGATTGAAGCTCGTGTTCAGAACGACGGGCACACCTGTAAGTTCGGCAAATTCCTCGATCACGGCATAGAACAGAGGGTTCGTACCGCAGCTGACCGTCTGAAGGCGCGCCGTTCCGTCGAAATGGATCGCAGCCGGGATAAGGCGTGCTTTGGCGGCGCGGACCTTCGGCGCCATTGTCATGAAGGGATCGAGCTGGTCGATCTCAAAAAAATCGGCATCGCGCTCTTCCAGGATCGCGGGAGCAAAGGGACGAAACCAGG
>DATDKN010000222.1:0-4594 GCA_036519995.1 Terrimicrobium sp.
CCAAAGGAGAAGCATCCCCGGAACCAACAACAACAGGAGCGAATAGCCACGCGCCTCAGAAGAGTAGCGCAGAAACCAGGGGTGAAGTGCGAGCAACCAGGCGGATGTCACGCCCGCCAATTCGCCGCCAATTTTCGCGACGAGGAGGGCGAGGATTCCCACGGCGAAAATGCCCGCCAGACAAGCGGGAAGGCGGACGACCCACTCGCGGATTTGCCAGTCTCCAGCGGGCGCAAATACCCCCCAGGCTGTCCATACACTTCTCGCTAGAACGCTGTAGAGGACATGATTTGTCGGCTTGCGATAATCGAAAAACGTGTTGCGCCACTTCAGCTCTGGTGGAAGAACGCTCCCGTCCTCTGTGACAATGTATTCGCCGACGATCGCGCGCCTCGCACTTAAATCTTCATCGTGTGCGAGGCCGAAATCGAGGCGCTGTGAAGCCAGCGAGCCGACGAAAATCATCGCGCCGATCACTCCAAGCCAAAAGAGCGCAGAGAAGGAGCGCCGCGGCGTTGCATCCGAATTCCTGTGAACCTCCCCGGCAGCCCACCACGGAGCTGTCCAGATCAAGATACCCAAGAGTCCCAGATTGAACGCGCCCGCCCAGAAGGAATAAAAGCCGACGATTTTGCCGAGGTTCCAGGTGGCAGCTTGCGTCAGGTCAAACCTCCACGGCTTATCTGCTGCGAATGCCAGCCAGGCGCCCAGACCCAAGGCAACGCCGCTCAGCGCGACACGATAGCGCAGTACATTGTCCCCATCTTTGAGACGCCGCAACCCTCTCTCCCACCGATCGTGGATGGATCGCAGGTAAATCAAGCTGCCGAGACCTCCAAGTTGACTTGCGAAGACTTCTTCATCTCACTTCAAGCACGAAGATCAAAAGCCCCCTGCCCCATTGAGGGCCCCGGATGTAAAGAGGTGCATCTTTTGCGAGCTTCGCCTCAGTGGTAACGAGAAGGGTCTTCTGGCGATATAATTCGATCCGCAGGAGATAGGATGTCAGCTCCTGCGAAAGGCACTGGACCTTGAAGAAAAATTCCTTGGACGGAATGAGCCATTCCTCACTGCCATGGAACAGGTCGCGCTTTTTCTCGCCGAGCAGATAGAGGCTATTGTAGCCGAATATTTCGTTGATTGCCGGAGCGAGTTTCTTGAGCGACTCCGGGACCGAAGCGGCCGAGGGCTCTCTTGTGGCGAGAGTAAGCGCGCTCCAAATACGATCGCCCGCCGCCGCATACGCTCCCGGCGGTGCCATGATGAAGAGCAGCACCGCTGCTGCTGCAACGCGACGCCTCATCTCACGCTGGTTGCAGCCGGAATATAGTCGGCCCCTTCAATCCAAATGACGACGCCTCGTTGGTCCGGAGCTTGGAACTCGGACACTGAAAGGTTCGGGAGCTCGGCACGGGCTGAAATGACCTGGGAGGTAAAGTCGGCGTCACTTCGCCCGCCGGAGTGTTTCGGCAGCACCAGCGCAGTCAATATTATGGCAAGGAGTAGCGAAAACGCGCCCGACCAGGCGAGCCAGCCCAGCGGCAACATCTCCGGCGTAGCGGGCTGCTGCTTGACCCCTTCAACAACGCGGCTGTTCATAAAATCGGCATCATGCAGTCGCGGCGAACTCAGTGCTCGCGGAGCATACATTTCGTTCTAGCCCATTCTGTCTCGTCGAAGCTCTTCATGGAGATCGCGAAGGAGCTTGTGGAGTCGCACAGCGGCAACGCTGTGCTGGAACCTAAAAACGGTGTCACAATAGGCACCCATTCGCCTGGATGCATGAAATGGGAGGTATTCGGCGCGTTAGGAGTTGCCGTAACGTTTGCGCCATTCGGCGCGATATTCACTCATCAGATCAACGATGCGGTCCCGCACCCGAAACAGCAGCTTGTTCAAGGTCACTCGCTGGCGCACCGCCATCTTCTTTTCCTTCGCGAGCCGCGCCGCAGCGTCCAAGGCATCATTGGCAGCTTTTAGGCCCCGCTTCAGATAGGCGATGGTCATGCCGAGCTCAGTGCAGTCGTCGCCGCATAATGCGGCTGCGAGTTTGGCGCCGCAAACGGCCGACCGCGTCGCCAGCCGTATGGCCTCGGGATGGTCCTTCAGCGATTGCTCGCGATCCAACCAGGAATTGATCCATGTGTGCAGCTTGAGAGTGTCCTGGTAGATCGGGGATCTGGCGAACTCTTCAAAATCGCCCTCTTGGCAGTCGGTTTCTTGTTGCGAAAGACTCATTTCCTCTTCGCAGAGGCTTTCGGCGACTTCATCCCATTCTGCGTCGCGCTCCTCATCGAAGGACTCCCAACCCATTTCCTTGGCGATGATGTTATCACGGTCAGGGTGATCCAGATATTTCTCGAGAAGACCGAAGTATTTCTCGGTGTTGCGGTCCTGTTGCTGGAGGAACCGCTCCCACTGATACTCATCCCAGATCTCCGGCGTCTCGAAATCGTCATCAGCCATCGCAAAAACCCTTACTGCACCGCAGTTTCGGACGCAACGTGATTTTCAGGCATTAATTTGGGCAGGACATTGGCGCGTGGCGTCGTTAATGCGAAACGGTCCAGATTTTGGAGGCGCAGCTGGCCGCAGGCTGCAGCAATGTCGAGGCCTTTTTCGCGTCGAAGTGTCGCCGCGACGCCATGGCTCTTCAAGACGCCCAGAAAGCTTTCCTGCACTGCGACCACGGGACGCTCCCAATCGAGTCCTTTGACTTGATTGTACGGGATGAGGTTAACTTTGGCCCGCAGGCGGCGCGCATGGCCGACGAGTCGGTGCGCTTGGTCCTCAGAATCATTGAGGCCTCGAATGAGGATATACTCCAAAGTGAGGGGCTGACTCTTACGCGAGCAATAATACTCACAAGCATCCATGAGCTCGCGAAGCGGATACTTTCGGTTGACCGGCATGATCTTACTGCGGACCTCATCAGTGGCGGCGTGGAGCGAAATGGCCAGGCGAATCTGAAGCGGTTGATCGGCGAATTCAATAATGCGCGGAACGAGCCCACTCGTTGATACCGTCATGTTTCTGGCGCCCACCGCCAGTCCCCAAGAGGCATTCAGAATCCCTATGGCCTGCATGAGGTGTTTGTAATTGGCGAAGGGCTCGCCCATTCCCATAAACACAATGTTGTTGATCTTCTCTCTGGAGAGCTCCTCTACCGCGAGAAACTGCGCCACGATTTCGCCGACGGTGAGGTTGCGCTTCACGCCGTCAAGTCCGCTCGCGCAGAACTTGCAGCCGTAGGCGCATCCAACCTGGCTGGAAATACAGACAGTCCGCCGGTCTGACGGCTCTCCATAAAGGGCCGGCGATGCGGGGATGACCACAGTTTCAATCAGCTGTCCATCTTGCAGCTGGAAAAGAAACTTTCGCGTTGTATCCGCGGAGCCAGTCTCTCTGATTTTCGTCAAGGGCCGCAGGGTGTAACTTGCCCCGAGCTGGGCGCGCAAAGCTGCTGGCAGATTGCTCATGTCTTCGAAGCGCCTTGCCCGATGCTCGTAGATCCACGCGCAGAGCTGCGCAGCCCGATAGCGCGCTTGGCCAAGTCGCTCAAGCTCACCTGCAAGTTGGTCCCTTGTCAGCGAAAGCAAATCCACGGCACCAATTTGCCAGAAATCAGCCAAACTTCACGGTTTTCCTGCGGAAGCGAATCCCATCCAAAGCTGCTTCTCGATATCCTCGGGTTGGCGGCGGAGCACTCCCACCGCAATATTGCCGACTTTGACCGAAGACATTGAGCGCAGAGCGGCAATCAGGTATTAGTGATGCCATGTCTGATGGCCATCTTGCTGATCGCGCAGCCAGAGCGCAGAAGATAATCGCCGCGCCTGGCGATTTTAAGGTCTGCGAAGGTTGCGATTCAATCGTCGCGCGCCGGGTGGCCACATGTCCGAATTGCCACGGCTATCGATTTAACTCCAGCGAAGAAGAGATTGTTGCTCATGCCAAGCTGCTCGCTTCGCGCCCGCAGACGAGCGTCACCGAATCAGACATGGAGTAAACGTCCTGCTCGAACGATTATGGCTTCTCCAAGACCGCTACCACCTCGATCTCGCTGGTTTGCGGAAACATGTCCAAAGGGCAAACGCGTCCCAGGGTGTAGTTCTGACCGAGATACTTGAGGTCACGGGCGAAGGTCGCCGGGTTGCAAGACACGTAGATGAGACGTTGCGGGTGCTTTGACGCGATCGTCTCAAGAACTTCTGCCTCGAGGCCAGTTTCCGGCGGGTCAAGCAGGAGGGTGGTGCCCTCAGAAGTGGCGGCTGCAAGTGCGGGCACCAGATGACGCTTTACATCTCCCAACAGGTAAATTTCGCGTGGTCCGGCCTTCTCACGCGCGGCTCGGATTGCGTCGGTGCTCCATTCTATGCCAATGGTGAGCTCGAATAGATCGGCCAGCCGTTTCGCGAAGAAGCCGGCGCCACAATAGGCGTCCACCAGCAGGCGATTGCCAGGTCTTGCTATCTCTTCGACGATTTCTAGCAGGCGTGCGGCGACGGCGTCGTTGACCTGCCGAAATCCGTGGTAGTCGGAGAATGCGCGCAAGGGATACTTGCCGTCTTTTGGTTGGGAATTCCTCAGTTGG
>DATDKN010000223.1:0-3297 GCA_036519995.1 Terrimicrobium sp.
CGAGCTCTACTCTACCCTTGCCGGCCTAATGGTTGAAGGCTCGGAGAACTTTGCAGCCATTGAAATCTGCGCCGAGGGGCTCTCCTTTTTCCCCAGACACGGCGACCTCGTCCTCTACCTGGCGTTATCTTTGGCGCGCACGGGCTCTCCGAACCGAGCATTTGAGCTGCTCAATTCAGCCAATGGATGGCTGGCGAACATTCCAGATGCTTGGACGCTGCGAGCCCGAATTTACAAGGACCTTTGGAAGCTGACCGGGTCTGCACGGGCGCTGGAGCAATCCTTGCACGAATATGAAAGAGCGGCTGAGAGGAGAAAAGGTGCGGATGCTTACTATCCGGAGGTGAATGTCGCCACGCTCGCACTGCTCGGCGGCAACGCATTGAAAGCCTTAGAATACGCCAAGAAAGTGACCAGCCAGCTTGCTCCTCTTGCCGAGCGAGACTACTGGGAGACGGGGAGCTTGGCGGAAGCCTTGCTCGTCTTGCGCCGCGTTGAGGACGCTCGCCGGCAGTATGCAAGGGCCATGGAGCTTGATCCCCTGCCGGCACGGAGGCTCACGACCCGACAGCAAGCGAGGCTGCTTCTACGGCACCTTGGTGAAGATCCGAATACATTTGAGGATCTCTTTAGAATTCCGCCGGTAGTTTGCGCCACCGGGCACGTCATCGATCCCCCAGATAGACGCGTTGCTCGATTTCCGGCCACCCGTGAGGCGTCGGTCCGCTTTCGCATACAGACGCTGCTGGAACGCTGGGGCGTCGGTCTTGGCTATTCGGGAGCGGCGGGCGGCACTGATATAATCTTTGCCGAAACCATTCACGCCTTGGGCGGCGAAACCTGTCTCATCCTGCCGGTTGATCGTGAAACATTTTGTCGGTGGAGCGTCGAAGGATCCGGGGCAGAATATGTCCGACGCTATCGCCAGGCGTTAACGAATGCGGCTTTCGTCAGTGAGTCGCCTTTTTCGCGCCAAGACCTCGAGGGCGGCGGTCTTTGGGACTTCGGCAATCGAATGATCCTTGGAAACGCCTTGCGGCGGGCGAGCGAACTCGAAACACCATCGAGGGTGCTGGCGGTTTGGGACGGCAAGCGCGGCGATGGACGGGGAGGCACTGCTGACATGGTCGCGCTCGCCCGGCAGTGCGGTCTCACCGTGGATGTCATCGATCCAATGGGCGAAGAAATCGTGCAACTTCCTGGTTTCCCCGAAAGCGATTTGTCGCCCCAGAGCGAGTCGTTGAACGATCGCCGCTCAGATGAGAGCCGGATCGCCGCCGGAATGTTCCTCCTGTTTCCGGCATCTTGGAAGTCCGAATTGCGCGACTTGGTGATTCCCTCGGAGCGGTTCGCAGGCGAGTTTCACAGGGTAGCGCTCGACGCTGATTTCCGGATCTTCTTTGACTCAGCGAGTTCAGCGGTGAGAGCACTGACGCGTCTCAAACGAGACTTTGCTTCTGAGGGCAGCGAGTTCGGCATTGCTCTCACGGCCGGTCCCGTGCACGTGCGTACCCTGACAGCGTTGGCACGGGACGACGTGCAGGGCACCATGGTCGCCCAGGGGCGCAGCCTGGCGATGCGGGCGCTCCATCCTCCACTGGTCCTGGCATCCGGTGAGTTTGTTGCGCTCGCCGCTACCGAGGGATCTCGCCTCACGAACTTTGAGTACAGTGGACGCGTGACGTCTCCGGAAGGTAGTTACGCCGTGTTTCGTCGCGTTCGACAGGAAACTCTCGAGGAAGCTCAGAGCACTCCCTAGCCGGCGGCTTCTCGACTCAGACGCATTTTTTGCCTGTGCATCCTTGACGGCAGTTTGCCGGGCCGTACCCTATTTGGTGGCCCTCCTCAGACCGGATCCCACCTTTTACCCTTCCCCCCGTCTCGCTATGCAGGCACCTCCCGAGACGCTGGCTTATGTCGCAGCCCTCAATCCTCCTGGAAGCAAGCTCCACGATGCCATCCTTGTGATCGATTTGGATCCCGCATCGTCGAGCTATGGGAAGCGCATCGGACAAACCGTTCTTCCCCATGCCGGAGACGAACTGCACCACTTCGGGTGGAATGCCTGCAGTTCGGCACTCTGTCCGTATGCGCCACACCCACATGTCGAACGCCGTTATCTTGTCGTGCCGGGTATCCGCTCGTCGCGCATGTACGTGTTGGATATCAAGGCGGATCCGCGCAATCCCTCCATCGTAAAAATCATCCAGCCCGAGGAGATTTTTGCGCGAACTGGTTATTCGCGCCCGCACACCGTTCACTGCGGACCTGACGGCATCTATGTCAGCGCCCTGGGGTCTCCGAACGGAGATGGTCCCGCCGGAATCTTCCTGTTGGATCACTTTAGCTTTGATGTCCTCGGAAGATGGGAAATGGACCGCGGGCCCCAGTATCTTGGCTACGATTTTTGGTGGCATCTCACCCACGACACGCTTCTGACCAGCGAATGGGGCACGCCCAACCAGATCGAGAACGGCGTCATCCCGGAGGAGCTTTTGCAAAGCAAATACGGCCATCAGCTGCACGTTTGGGACCTGCGCAAGAGACGGCATGTTCAGGCACTCGACCTCGGCAAAGAGCATCAAATGGTTCTTGAGATGCGCCCGGCTCACGATCCGACGAAGACCTACGGGTTTGTTGGCGTCGTCGTTTCGGTCGCTGATCTCAGCGCCTCGATCTGGCTTTGGCATCGGCAAAACGGCAGTTGGCAGATTCAAAAAGTTATCGAAATTCCCGCGGAACCAGCAGACGCCGATCAATTACCTCCGCTGCTCAAGGGGTTCAATGCGGTGCCACCTCTGATTACCGACATCATTCTCTCTCTCGACGATCGCTTCCTCTACGTCTCATGCTGGGGCACCGGAGAGATGCTGCAATACGACGTTTCCGATCCGTTCAATCCCAAGAAGACCGGCTCGGTGCAGATTGGTGGCATCGTCCGGCAAACACCGCATCCGGCCAAGCCCGAGCAGCCCTTGCGAGGAGGGCCCCAAATGGTCGAGGTGAGCCGGGACGGAAAACGCGTCTACTTAACCAACTCTTTGTACGCCGCGTGGGATGAGCAATTTTATCCCACGGGCGTTGGAAGTTGGATGGCAAAGCTCGATGTCAACTCTGAAGGCGGAATCAATTTCGACAACAGATTCTTCGTTCAGCCGGATGACTATCGTCTTCATCAAGTCCGCCTGGAGGGCGGCGACTCCTCGTCCGACTCTTTCTGCTATCCGTGAGCAGTGCCTGGCCGTGGCTGGCGCTGCTCGGCCTTGGCGCCTTTCACGGCATTAATCCTGGGATGGG
>DATDKN010000224.1:0-3745 GCA_036519995.1 Terrimicrobium sp.
GGTCTCCAAAACCGAGTCAGGGCTTTAGGTGAAGCAATGCCTTATCGCTGCCGTCCATCGCGAATGGCACGGAATTATGCATGTGGGTGATTCGCCAACGGCCATTATCGCGGCGAAAGCATGCGGTGGCGCGAAAGAAAAGCTCAACCTCCTCGCCATCGGTCTTGGTTCCAGTCATTCGCTGTAGTCCGTAGGCGTAAGCCACGTCCCTGTCGACCACGATGGTGCGCTCGACCGACTCGGAAACGATCGCGCTTTTCCAAGTGGCAAACCACTCTTCCAACCGAGCTGGATCGTGCATCATGTCAGAGTCTTGCTTAAGCGGAGGCGCGAGGTCAAAAGCAACCGCGTCATCTGCAAGTGATGCAATCGCGCCCGCGGCATCCTTGTCGTAAAGAGCGCGGGTAAATCCATCGAGCAGTTCGCAAATCGCGTCTTCGTCTTTGGTCATCGTCTTCGACATCGTTTGGTCTGTCTGTTGGTGTTATCAGGGACAACGCTCGTCTTAGCGACGAGGTTGCTTTGGGGATGATGGCCATGTCCGCTTATGGCACTTAGCGGACATCGTTGCCGCCCGCTCAGCAATGTCTGGTTTTACGGGTAAAGCAGACACTTTTTCGCGCGGCCCAACATAGCCGCGTCGATACAGCAGACACCGTTACGTCCATTAAGGCTCTTTGACGCCGTATTCCTGGATCCCCTGTTCGCTGCCGTAATATTTGTATGGCAGGAACTTGCCGGACATGGTGACCTTGACCCGGTCCCCCTTGGGATTCGGCAAGCGCTCGATTTCCATGTCGAAATCGATGGCGGACATGATGCCGTCGCCGAACTCCTCTTCGATCAGGGCTTTCAATGCCGGGCCGTTGACCATGACAAGCTCGTAGAAGCGATAGAGGAGGGGATCGGTGGGCGGCATCGGCGTGCCCCGGTTAGGAACCTCATTTAGCATTCGCTCCTCGTCGTCGGTCAGACCGAACAACTCGGCAGCATTCTTAGCCAAGGGTTTGACGAGCTTCATTTGGCCAAGCAGTGCCCCCACAACCAAGACCGGCGACACGCCGCCGATCTCCTCGGTGATGTGTTTCCAGCTCCAGCCTTTGTGCCGTTTGATGTCGAGGATTTTCTCAGTCAGTTGTTCGCGGCGCATAAATCACCCCTTCAATGTTTGGGAATGTTGCCGGGAGCCTCCGTCGCTAGTTCGCCATCGTCGACCGATTACGGCCGATCGGTACATAGTGTTACGGTAACGCGCTTGCTTTAGCACAACACCCATCTCGGATTAGGGCTCATAGTTGTGAGGCCAAACATGTCACAGTACGAATCCGACGTGATTAAGCTGCTCACGCAGATTGCTGATGATCTTCGCTGGCTTAGGCATCACGCAGAAGAGCGTGATCGTATGCAGCAGGAAGAAAATGCGGAACTTCTGAAGCGGATCGAAAAGACTCATCGTGGGCCCACGTCCGAATAGTGGCGTGGTCCTAGCGAACGTTTGATATCGGAGCGGGCATGCCTCTCGTTCGGCTGAGGGACGAGTATCTAGAGCAAGACGGCGTCCGATTTTTGATGGCGGACGAGACCGGCAACACCGTGGCTTGCAGGGTCAGCCATGAGGCGCTGCGAGATCATGCTGCCCGAGTACACCTGTCAGGTACCGACGGCGTTGTCTTTGAGGCGTATCGCGAGTTAATTGAAGGTGTCGCAAGTGATGCCTTCGACGCTGAAGGCCCTTTTGATTCCCATGGCCGAGTTCTAGTAACGTCAGAAGCACTTGCTCGGGTGACGCGGAGCGCCTGATCGAAGAGCGATAATCGCGGCGGTTACCTCAACGCATCTTCACATCCACCTTGGCAGCAGCCTCGTGGCCGCGATTGTCTCAGCGACGGCCGAAGCGCTAGTGCTTCTTCTCATCCTTCGTCTGATTAGACGAGGAAGATGGTAACCAACGCCTCAGCGCGCGTCGTCACTACGGGTACGCGTGGTGCCATGTCCGGCGTGGGCGTGCCTCAGCCCTTGATTAACCAACGATTTAGCGGCGAGGAATATCGTGCTGGGATATTGAGAGGGATGCACATGGAACCTCTAAGCAGGCGAACGGTCTTGATCGCATAGCGTTTCTCAATGCTCGAGGGGTAGTGGCTAATCGACTCCCTACAAGCGTTAAGCTCCTTCACTCAGCCGGGCCGATCGACGATTTGAGTAAGGCAAGTTGGCTGAACCGAACCAGCAAACTGGAGTCCTTCGTTGCATCAGACGCTTGGTTATGGTCCGGCGGGACCGGAGTTTTAATCGATTCACGTCTGCTCGAATGGATGCGTGCGCCAAGTCCCAAAAATTTGGTGAGGTATTACAAATATTGGGGGGTCGAAGATATCTTCACATCGATTACCCGGCGTCCAACCACGCGAGGTCAGTTATGGCTCAACGTCCAGGGGCTGGTGGACTTGAGAAACAAAATTGCGCATGGCGACTACGGCGCACAGGCCACCCGTTCAGATGTCACGCGGCACATGCGCGGTGTGCGAACTTTTTGCGAAAGAGCAGATGCGAGCCTCGCACGCTCGATAGCCGTGGAACTTAAGGTTCTTCGTCCCTGGTAAAGTCCGAACTTCTATTTTGTCGCCGAATACGGACCGGGGCTTGGTGAGTGTGCCGATTCTTGTGCGGCGGCATTGGCCGTCTGTTCTCTGTTGGATTTGAAGGGAATCAGGTTGCCCTTCCTAGATACATATCGCACCATGTGTCTTGCGCCGCACCCTGAATTTCAAGGGATGTTGCAGCGAGTTCGGGAGCTTGGACTGACCTAGGGCGTGTACTCATAATCCTCCCTGCCGCACAGGCGCTGAGATGTCCGCTTTCGGGGGTAAAGCAGACATAAAAGGGTACTGTGAAGAGAGTCCGCTTTTGACCCTAAGCGGACGTTCGGGACTACGCTATTGCGCAGCTTTGTGGTCCTCTGGCAACAGCTCCGACGGTCCGAGCTTAAAGCTCACTTTGTTGATCGTGCCGGTGAAGCGGAATGGCATCTGGTAGTCGGCGTCGTCCACCGGCGTGCGGGTGTCAGACCCGATGTCGAGGGTCTCGTCGATCGTCAAGATCGCCGGAGTGGTTTGGGAAATGCTCTTGGTTGCGACCTCCTTGCCATCCACCTTCAGTACGCCGCTGCCGCCCTTGGCCATGCCGGGTCCGTCGTATTTGAAGTCGAATTCGAGAGTATGCTTGCCTGGAGTGAGCGGCTCCTGCCCTTCCCACCGAGTTTTCTCAAGGGCGAGATTATTGTAGGTGAAGACCGGCTTGCCCTTCAGCACATAGAGCCCGTAGCCGCCGAAGCGGCCACCGTCGGTAACGATCATCCCATCCCCACCACCCGCAGGAACCTCGATGTCCGCCGTGATGGTGTAGGACTTCGCGAGAATGTTCGGCGCATTGCTGTTGGGTGTGCCGGTCAGTTCGCCCGCATAAGTGAACTCTGTTCGCCCAGCGACGTAGCTCGGCTTCGGGGCCAGAATGCGCTGGAGGATGTCATTATCCAGCGGGAATACGTTGTATTTCGCCGCCTCGACCAGGAAGAGTTCCTGCAGCTCGCGTAGCTTGTCGGGGTTCTTCGCTGCTAGATCGTTGGCCTGCGAATAGTCCTCGGCGACGTTATATAGCTCCCATTTGTAGCCATTCAGCACGTCTGCAGCCAGGGCCCCGCTGGCGGCGTGGTGCAGGCGTACCAGCCGTCGTGATAGATCCCGCG
>DATDKN010000225.1:0-10392 GCA_036519995.1 Terrimicrobium sp.
TCGGCCCCTCGGAGATTCATGCGCTGGAAGACGGCGCCATTCGGCACTTTGTCATCCGACCTGAGGACCTCGATATTGCTCCCGCCAGGATCGAGGACCTGCGGGGAGGCGAGGCCCAAGAAAACGCAGAATCCCTGGAAGCCATTCTGCTAGGAAAAGATGTCGGCCCGCGCCGCGACATGGTCGTTCTCAATGCCGCGTGTGCCTTGATCGTTTCCCGACGTGCGCACGATTTACCAGCGGCAATGACAACGGCGGCGAGCGCCCTTGATGACGGTTCGGCTCACGATGTGTTGCAACGTCTTCGCAAGGCCGGCTAGAGCATCTGTAAGAAAAGTATGCTCACAACGCGCCGCTGTCGCGGCGGTGTCCCCACCGCCGACGGGCCCTCGAGCGTGCGTCCACCTACGCGCGCCTCTCGGGACCGCGGTCGCCGCGTCACCAATCGCGCTGAGCGATTAGCTCAGTGAGTCTCAACCGGGAATGTTCTTTAGCAGCTCCGCGTTGGTCGGATATTTTCGTATAAAGAACAGTAATCTCTCAATCGCTTCGATGGGCTTGTGGCCGGCTAGACCGCGCCGAATGACGCTTATTTTGTGAAGATCTTCTGCCGAGAGCAGGAGTTCCTCGCGTCGCGTTCCTGACAGGAAGATGTCAACCGCCGGGTAAATGCGCTGATCGCTGATCTTGCGGTCGAGAACGAGCTCCATGTTTCCTGTTCCCTTGAACTCCTGAAAGATCAACTCGTCCATCCTGCTGTTAGTCTCGATCAGGGCGGTGGCCATGATCGTTAATGAGCCGGCCTCCTCGGTATTTCGAGCGGCGGCGAAGATCTTGCGCGGGATTTCGAGGGCGCGCGAGTCCACGCCTCCAGACATTGTGCGGCCGCCGCCCCCCTGAGCATTATTGAAGGCGCGACCAATCCGGGTAAGCGAGTCCATCAACATGAAGACATCCTGCCCCATTTCCACCAGCCGCTTGGCGCGTTCGGCGGCGAGCTGAGCGATCCGAGTGTGCGTCTTGATATCGGAATCGTTCGAACTGGCCATCAGCTCCGCGCTCGGCACCGAACGGCGAATTTCGGTGACCTCCTCAGGCCTCTCATCCACCAGCAGGATGATGAGCTTCATCTCCGGGTGGTTTTTGACCACCGCGTCGGCGATGTGCTGTAGAAGAGTTGTCTTACCGGTTCGCGGCGGAGCGACAATCAAGCCGCGCTGCCCCTTACCGATCGGGGTCATAAGATCCATCACCCGCGTTGTATAGCGGTCGGTTGTCGTCTCGAGACGAACTCTCTTGTTGGGACTAATGGTAGTCAGCTCTTCAAAGACGGGCAGATTCTGAAAGCTCTCAGGATCGCGCCCCTCGATCTCCACCAACTTGAAGAGTTGTGGACCGCGACTGCCACGCCTGGTCTCACCCTTGATCCACATGCCATCGCGCAGGGCGTGTTTGCGCACCACCTCGGGAGTGACAAAGACATCGTTGTTGGACTGCGAGAAGTTTCGCCGAGGCTCGCGGAGGAAACCAAATCCCTTGCCCGAGACCTCCACGACTCCTTCGGCATAGGTCGGCGGAGCCGGCGGCGGCTGCGGCGGAGGAACAGCCGGTGGAGCCGTTTCGGCCAATGGAGAATCAGCGGCAACAGGCTCAGGCACTTCCACCGCGGGCGTTGTCTCCACCGGCGCAGCGACTTCCTCAGTCGGAGGGGTGGTACCATTCTCGGAGATTTTTGGTCTGCGCGAAGACCGTTTCTGCGTCGTGCGCGGCGCAGCGCTTTTGCGGGAGCGGCGTTTACTGGTCGGCTGAGTTCCGACCGCTTCGAGATTCGTATTTTCTTCAGTCATGGTAATTAAAGTTCTTCCTGGAGCTCAGCGAGGACGCCTTCTGCGATATCGAAGTTCGCGTGAACGCTAAGGACATCGTCGCAATCGTCGAGGGCGTCGCAGAGTCTCAGAACCTGGACGGCGGTTTTAGGGTCCTCGATGGCTACGGAAGATTCGGCAACATAGGTGAGTTTGTGGGAATCGGGTTCGATGGAAGCCTTTTTCAAGGCCTCTGAAACGGCGTAGAGTTGGTCGGGCGGAGTCGTGATAATGTGATGTTCATCGTCGCTGGTCAGGTCGTCTGCGCCTGCTTCTACGGCGATTTCGAACAAATGATTCTCACCCGTTAGGGAGAGGGGAATGGTTATCTGCCCTTTGCGGTGAAACAAAAACAAGACGCTCCCCGGCCCGCCAAGATTGCCGTGGTTCTTGGCGAAGATGGAGCGGATGTCCGCCGCGGTTCGGTTCTTATTGTCGGTGGCCGCTTCGACGATCAAAGCAACGCCGCCTGGAGCATAGCCCTCGTAGACGATTTCCTCCATCGGCTGTGAACCAAACTCTCCAGTCCCCCTCTTGATGGCCCGGTCAACGTTGTCATTAGGCATGCTTTGTGCCCGGGCAGCCTGGATGGCCGCGCGCAGCCGCGGATTGCTCGCAGGATGGCCTCCTCCGAGCTTGGCGGCGACGGTAATTTCCTTGGAGAGTTTCGAGAAGAGCCTGCCTCGCTTGGCGTCCAAGGCCCCCTTGAAACGCTTGACTTTCGACCATTTGCTGTGGCCGGCCATGAGGGTATGTAATTATGAAAATCCTAAATGCCTGCCTCAGGTGGCCCTGCAAGGCTCCCTCAAACTGGCAAAGGGTTAGTTGAGAATGGAAACTATTAGATTCGATGAAAAGTGCGACACCGGGACGTGCCCGCCGAATCGAATGATGGGCAAAGGAAATGCAATGGGCGTCTATTGTCAACGCCTTTTCACGCGAAAAAATCAATTCAAGCGGCTGCGGTTGCAACCGAGCCAGGTGGCGAAGAGCCCTATAACGATGTGTGATCCGAGGACCCAGAGGCAGAGAATCGCCGGCGAAAGTTCCGTCTGGATGACGGTTTGCACGATGTCGTAATAGCGTTCGCCTCGCAGTGTTTGCAAGACGCCAGACCAACTCCAGTATGCTGCTATAAATGGCCGGGTGATCGCGTCGATCCACTCGGGTAGCGCGAGCACTGCGCCGGAAAGCGGAAGTTGGAATCCAACGAGGTAAATTGATACCAGCGACGCCTGTTCGGCCGAATCCATAATGCTGGAAATAGCCAGGCAGACCGAAGTCATGGCGGCGTTTACCAGGAAAAGGAAGAGGAGTTGTTCGAATAGCTCACCTGGAAAACCACAAACAAAGTGAACAAAAAGTCCCATCCAGAGCGACTGCGCCACCACCAGGACCAGGAGAAACACCGCCTTGCTCGCAATGTAGCTCGATGGCCGCAGACCAGAGAGTTTTTCCTTCTCGAAGACCAGACGCTCGGCAGCGATCTCGCGCCCTGAATTGTTCGCTCCCATCAGCGTGAGAAGAACAACTTGAAACATGACGATCCCGGAAACGAGGCTTCCAATCTTGCTTGCTTGGACCAGGAAATCCATGTTCTCCCGGAGCTCCTGAACCGCGTTGAGCTTCATCCCCATGGACAAGTTCTGGACGGCCGGCAAACCCTCCAGAGCGAAGATCGCAACCAATACCGGAAAACCGAAAATCAGACCGAGCTGGAGATAGAATTGAGCTTTGTTGCGCCAGAAGATCAAAAATCTCCGCGCGGTTAGGGTAATAAACTGGCTGAACAGGCCAGGTTGGGGCAACGGCGGCGCACGCTCGGGCTCGGGTGGTGCTTCGACCTCGGTTTCCTCTTCGTCAGGAGGACTCTTGTAACTCAGTTCTTCAAGGCTCTCCGGAACTTGTCCCGCCATGGCCTCCTCGAAAGGATGGCGATGTTTTTTCCAGGAGTCCGCCCACTCGGCTGCCTCGCGTTTGGTAAGCTGGCTGAAGAGGTCGTGGGGGTCTTCGCAATGAAAGTAGTGGGCAAGAAATTCCGGCGGGCCGTGGTAGGCGACGATGCCTCTGAAGAGAACCAGCACAGAGTCGTAGAATCCCAAATGGTTCAGACTGTGTGTCACAGAAAGAACTGTTCGCCCTTCGGACCGCGACAGGCCCCGAAGCAGGTTGACGATCTCGTCTTCAGACTGGGGATCCAGCCCGCTCGTCACTTCATCGCAGAGGAGCATGGCTGGCTTGCTCGCAAGTTCCATTGCCAGCGCCAGGCGGCGCTTTTGGCCACCTGAAAGCACGCGCACAAGCCGGTCGGCAAACTCGGTCATGTTCACCTCTTCCAGGATGCGCGCGATCGCTTCTTCAAGGGCGTCTCCACCCATGCCGCGAACCCGCAGCTTTATCGAATACGAGACGCATTCCCGCACCGTGAGATCCTCGTGGGCGATGCTGAATTGAGGCACATAACCGATCTCCGAGGGCGAGAAATCGTGTTGGATGAGGTCACCTCCATCCCAATAGATTTGGCCCTCCTCGGTGCCGTGCGCGATGCCGGTAATGACCTTAAGCAGGGTGCTTTTTCCACATCCCGAAGGCCCAAGAATCGCCGCAAAATGGCTCCGAGGGAATGTTGTGGTGACGTCCGCAATCAGCGGCTTTAGCTCGCCATCTTGTTCAACGGAGAGGGAGACATTGCGGAGCTCGAGCACGGCGCAGCGTTGCCAATGCGGTGATTACTTTCAACGCTAAAAAGCGTTCTCGCGACCGGCGCACGCGCTATCAAATGAAGCGCCCGCGCTCTCCGTTCCTGCTGACGAGTCCGCAGTGATTTCCCGTGAACCGTCGAAGTGACGTCTCGGAAAACTGGTCCATTTACCCCTTGAATTTTGCGCGCCTGCGGGAACGTTTCCTTCTTGTTTCACGCGTTGGCGGGAGTAGATTGGAGCCGTTCGATGATAGCAAACCGGAACTTTGAGCAGTGTGAGCCGCTCACTTGGGTTGGCAGGGTTCCAGTTTATCTCTCGACCGCCATCGCCTTCGCTCATGGCCTTATGATGGTGTTCACAGCCCTGGCTCTGGCTTCCGGCGCGGAGTGGTTCTTCGGGCTACTGGCATTTTCGCCACAATCCGTCGGCAAACTCCATCTTTGGCAATTTGCCACCTACGCCTTTGTCAACCGGCCTGAGATCTTCACCCTCATCCAGCTGGTCTTGCTGGCATTCTTTGGACGTGACGTCGAGAAGTTCATTGGCCGGAAGGCGTTTGCCTGGTTCTATGCGGTGCTCGTCCTCGCCATACCGATTCTATTGTCACTTCTTAGCTTCCTGGGAATTGAGAGCGGGACCTACTACGGCTCCGATGCAGTCCACTTCGCCGTTTTCGTCGCTTTTGTGATGATTTATCCGGGCGCCGAGATTTTCTTTGGAATTCAGGCGCGCTGGATCGCGATAGCTCTGTTGGGAATTTACACTTTGCAGATGCTTGCCTACCGGCAGTGGATCAATCTTTCGATCCTTTGGTGGTCGTGCGGGGTGGCGGCGCTCTGGATGATGCGTGAAGGAGTTCGGACTTTCTCGCTACCCTCTGTCTCCAATCTCCCGCTCCGACGGCCCGAACGCCGCAGCAAACCGGCAAATCGCGAGCCTGTCAAAGAGGGCGAATTGTACGAGTCCATTGATCCAATTCTGGAGAAAATAGCCAGACAGGGGATTGGAAGTTTGACACGCGGAGAGCGCGAAAAGCTGGAGCGGGTTCGGGCTGCTCTTCTTGCGAAGGAGCGCCGCGATTGACCACCGAATCGCCGAGCAGGGCTGCGTCGACCGACACCTCGGGCATGCCGTTGCCCAACTTGAAGGACGCTTGCTACGTCAACGCGATGATTCACTTTTATCGCGGCGAGTTGGGCCGAATCATGATTTGGCGGCAGCGGTTGGATGTGACGACCACTTGGGCAATCACCAGCACCACCTCGATCATAACCGTGTCGTTCTCGTTTGCTGCCGTGCCGCACATCGTCTTTTTCTTCAATCTTGCGTTTGTCTGGATCCTGCTTTGGATTGAGGCGCGCCGCTATCGGTTCTATGACGCCTTTCGAGGGCGGGTGCGGATGCTGGAGTCGCATTTTCTCGTGCCGATGATTTCCCAAAGTCCGAACCTGCTTGCCGGAGAGTGGCGGCGACTGGTCTGCGAAGATCTGATTTTACCCTCCTTTAAGATCAGCAAGATCGAGGCTGTCGGGCGCAGATTAAAGCGCAACTACGCTTTCATTTTCGCGATCATCATGGTCGCCTGGACCTTGAAAGTCTTCGTTCACGCGAAAGAGCCAATCGACTCATTCGGCGCATTCTATCGCTCCCTATCCGTTCAGGCGCTGCCCGCATGGTTTGCCTGCCTCATCTTTTTCGGGACGATTCTGACGGTGGCTGGGTTGATCATTCACGTCTCACGCAACTCTTCCGAGGAGGTCAGCGAGTTTAGCGGGACGAGAAGCTCGCTTTGGCGTGTCTGAGGTGGGCGACGTCTCCCGGTTAAGGGAAATCGTCGCCCGACTGCGCGCGCCGGGAGGCTGTCCCTGGGATCGTGAGCAAACTCATGAGAGCTTGCGCGCCGCCCTCATTGAGGAATGTTACGAGACGATCGAGGCAATCGAGAAAGCGGACGACGCGAACTTGCGCGAGGAACTTGGCGATCTGCTCCTTCACGTCATCATGCACGCGCAGATGGGCGAGGAACGGAACGCCTTCGACTTTGAAGATGTTGTCGAAGCAGTCTGTGACAAACTGATTCGGCGCCATCCGCATGTTTTCGGGAGTGCTCAGGCGAGCGAGAGCGCTCAAGTTGTTCGGCTATGGGAGTCGATCAAGCGCGCCGAGAGGGGCGCGGGATCCTCCATGATGGATAGTTTGCCCGCAGCGTTTCCTGCCCTTCTGCTGGCACACGAGGTCCAGAAGAGAGCGGCACGGGTCGGATTTGATTGGGACAATGCCTCCCAGGTCCTCGACAAGGTCGAGGAAGAAATCGAGGAATTACGAGAGGCGATCTTAGGCGAGGGGAGGCCGACCATTGAGGAGGAGTTGGGAGACCTCTGCTTCAGCGTGGTAAACCTTGCCCGAAAACTAGGTGTCGACTCTGAAATGGCGCTGGCCGCGGCGACACGAAAATTTATAAGACGATTTAGAGCTCTTGAGGCGCAGATTGTCGCCGACGGCGGGAAACTCGAGCAAAGTTCCGCACAAGAGATGAACGCCTTGTGGGAAAGGAATAAGCAAGTGATGCGACCGGAGAACTGATTTGGAGTTCTCCTTGGCAGTCCTGAATCCGGGTGGGTGCGACCAAACCAGGATCTTTGCGCAAGGGGCAGGATCTCCGGGGGATCCGGGTCATCCCCCGGTGAACTACCATGGTTACGCGGCCTGTTGCCGCGGCGCATTTTATCGCCGAAGCGGGCAGATACCGGGTTCCGTGGAAGGTGTCCTGGTATTGCTTCGGAAGAGTGGACTTGGCGATGCGCTCCAGGCTGTCCGTAGTCTCCGCGAGCTTGGAAAGCGGGTGCTGGTTTCCTGGAAAGAATCGGGTTTGCCACAGGTCGCCCGCGCGCTCGACCGGCCGCGCATCGCGAGTCGCTTTCGCGCCGTCTGCGTGGAAGCCCATGGCTTTGTTTCCAGCACGCCTGACCTCGTCCCCTTGTATCGATCAGCGGGTTGTGTTCGCGGCGACTTTGTTCCGACCCCATATCCTGTTGAGGAGACGGTCTGGGATTTTTCGATCCCGATCTCCGAAAGAGTCGGTATTTTTGTTGGCACGCGCGAGTTCGCCACTCCCTCGAGAAATCACTTTCTAGCGCTGAGCAGCCTCTCCGGGTTCGACCATCCAATCACGGTCATCAATACGGAAGGGTGGGCCGGCGCCCGCTTGCTCCGCTCCATCTCGCCAAACTTGCGCGTTGTCCGCGGGCAGCTTCCCTACCCGGAATACCTTCGCCTGATGGCGCGACATCGAATTGTCTTTCAGTTAGACCGCAGTGCCGTGCCGGGACAGGTCGCCGGGGACGCTCTGCTCTGTGGCTTGCCCTGCGTTGGTGGGGACGGCGCAATTGACAGGCTCGTCTTTCCAGAGCTTTGCGGAACGAGCCTGACGGTGCAGTCCGCGGTAAACGTGGCGAAGAGACTGCTTGAAGACGATCAATACTATACCGCAAGCCTCGCGCGCGCGCGGGAGCTGGCCCTTGAGAAGATCAGCTTCGCGAAAGTGAAAGAACAGTTGTTGGCGCAGTTTTCACTTTAGACCAGAGCCTCGTTTCGCAGGACGAGAATCCGATTGATGGTCTCCTCGATCAAATTATTCGGGCAGCTTGCGCCGGCCGTGATCCCAACGCACAGCGGAACCTTTGCGGAAAGCCAATCCGCGGCCGTAACTTCTTTTTTTTGGTGAATATCAAAGTGGTGGATTTCCTGTGTCGAAACCATACACCCTGCATTCCGGATGAACCATGTAGGAAGCTTGCGATCGCCGATCTCCGCCAGATGTGTCGTGTTCGAACTGTTGTATCCACCGACGACAATCAGAAGATCGAGTGATTCGTCCAAGAGCCGGAAAAGCGCGTCCTGGCGCTCCTGCGTCGCTCCGCAGATCGTATCGAAGAAGCGAAAATTCGCGGTGTGGCCGTCCCGTGCGGCGATGGCATTTCGAATACGCCGCTGGATCTCCTCGGTCTCGCTGCGCAGCATCGTCGTTTGATTTGCCACTCCGACGCGCCCGAGATGGTGATCGGGGTCGAAGCCGGGGGAATGCGCGCGCTGAAAATTGCTGAGAAAACGCGCCTTGTCTCCCCCTTCCCGGATGTACTTGCAAACAAGGTCCGTCTCCTCGAGATCGAGAACCACCAGATAATGCCCTTTGCCGTCACGACCAAGCGCACGAGAAGCCGTCGCCATGGTTTCCTCATGAGCCGACTTCCCGTGGATGATGCTGGTAACCTGCTCCGAAGCGTTCTGGCGCACCCGCTTCCAAACACTCATGACATCTCCACACGTGGTGTCTACAATCTGACATCCTTGCGCTTTGATCGCCTCGACGGTGGCAACCTCCGCACCGAAGGCGGGCACGATGACCACATCCTCACGAACGAGCTCCGCGATTTGCGCGTCCTCCGGGTGAGCGGGAAGGTAGCGAATGCCCATGGCGGCGAGTTGGGCGTTTACCTCCGGGTTGTGAATGATCTCGCCAAGCAATGAAATGCGACGATCGGGAAAGACCTTTCGCGCCGCGTAAGCGAGATCGATAGCGCGCTCGACTCCGTAGCAAAAACCAAATTGCTTGGCCAGGCGGATAATGGTCCCGCCTTGCTGAAGGACCCCTCCCTGCGCGCGAATTCGCTCTACCAATCCGCTTCGATAATGGCTTTCCACCTCTGCCTGCACGCGCGACATGACGTCGGGCGTGCGCAGATTAACGCGCGGGGGATTGGTTGGCGGAGAGGGATTGCTCAGGGTTATTCTCTCAAATATTGGTTCGGATCTGCTTTGAAGGCCTGCGAAGAAATGAGGATGCTACTTGGCGGATCGGGACCGTTGCAATCTTGCGGGCGCGGAGCGTCCTTGCTTCAGGTTGAGTTTGGGCAATGTATACTGGGGTGCCGACACGGGCGAGCGTGAAAAACTCACCGGCAGCGTTTTGATGCAGGCGCAGGCAGCCGTGGTTTCGTGGGACCGGCCAGACGGAGCCAACGTGAAACCCATACGCCGGCATCCATTCAACCCAGTCCTGCATGGGACATCCGACGTAGCGGTAACCGGAGCCCGGCGGCCGTGAGCTCTTCCCGGGAACGATCGTGTCTTCCTTCACCCAGAAGCCGTAAGTATTCGAGCGCTTATTCTCGATTTTTCGGGTAACCCGAAAGCGAGCAAGTGGCGTGGGGTTGTTCGGGGTGCCAATGGCAGTCGCGGCCGAGCAGTAGTCTCTCTTCCTCCACGACGCAAACCATTCGGTTCTGTAACGAGACCTTGGTGACCACTTTGTTCGGGTTTTTGGGTTTGTAACCTACCGGATCGTAGGTGACAGGTGAAGGAATCTTCTGACAGCCTGTGCAGAGGAGACTGGAAAAGGAGGCTCAGGGCGATGTTCACTAGGTGAGCTAAAGAGCAGAAAAGCTCGTCTTGTCAAATTCCGAGACTTCTGTTGCGCACAAGAGAAGGAGCCCTATTATCTTATGAATGATCGAGGAGCACGACTTCCATTACGCGATGGAGAACACTCGCGTCGTGGTCCAACCTCAACGCCGCATCGAGACGTTTGGATCGACGAGCTTCCGATTTCTTCTCGTCAGTGAATTGATGGACGAAGCGAACGCTGTCCGTATTCGGGGCGGTCGCATCGACGCTGAGCGGCCGCGCATCATGTCGCCGCACCACTTTTCCAAGCTTCTCCTCGAGGGTTTTGGGAGCAAGGCACGGGACTATGCAGATTGGGTCGAGCAGCATTCTGATTCCTTCAGGATCTTGCGCTATGGATTTCAGCTCCGCAAATCAGATCT
>DATDKN010000226.1:0-10126 GCA_036519995.1 Terrimicrobium sp.
TTACCTCGCCGGTGACGAAGCCTCGGAAGTGCCTGTGCAATCCGATACTTCCGCCACCGTGTTTTCGGTCAAAGCGGGCGCGCGGGGGAACGCCAAGCCGTGGCTAGTGGGCGAAAAGGCAGTGTTGAATGTGCTCGCTCCTAGTGGAGGTGTCGCGTGGGTCAGCGTGGAAACTGACAAGCTACTCGATACCTTCACCGCTCCCCTTAACGGCAATACGAGCCGAATTGAAATACCGATCAAGTCCGAATATGAACCCAACGTTTTCGTGTCGGTCTATTTGCTGCGTCCCGGTGGTTCCGACCAGCTCGCCGGCGAGATGTATGGCTATGACCAACTGGCAGTGCAGGCGCCTGACCGCGCGCTCGAGGTCTCTATTCGGACGAGCCGCCCGGAATACGAACCACGCGAGAAAGTTTCGGGCGAAGTAACGGTCAAAGCAGCCGGCCGGCCGGTGGCGGGTGCGGACCTCCTGATCTACGCAGTGGACGATTCAATTCTCACTCTGGGCGGCTGGAATCTCCCGCGGATGCTGGCCGACTTTTTCCCTGCGCGCCACTTTGCGGTCGTGACGTATTCGGCTTTGAAGGCGTATGTGGACAAGATCGTCCCGTCTTGGCTCACCATGAAGGGCTTTGTAGCCGGAGACGCCGGCGCGGAGCAATTTGGCAACGTCGCCTTTACGCGAAAGGAGTTCAAGCCACTCATCCTCTGGCGGCCCAGCGTGCGGACGAATGCGAAAGGAGTAGCGAGATTTGAATGCGAGGCTCCGGATAATCTCACACGCTTTCGGGTCGTCGCGGTCGGCCAAACAAGGAACAGTCAATTCGGCGCGGGCGATGCGACCTTCGCCGTGAGCAAGAAGCTCCTGATCGAGCCTGCGCTTCCACGGTTCTTAAGGGAAGGCGATCAGGTCGAACTCAGAGCGGTAGCGCGCCAAAAGCTTTCCGATTCTGAGCAGCTGACGGTGCGTTGCACCGTCGGAGGTGGCCTGGAGCTCGAGGGGACCGCTCAGCAGGAAATATCTGCCACGCGCGACACGCCAGCCATCGTTCGTTTTAGGGCGCGGGCGAGTTCTACCGGGTGGGCGAATGTGAAATTCGAAGCGACGTCTGCCGCGAAGCTGATGGATGCTGTTGAAGTCACGCTTCCGGTCGCGGATCCGACGATTCTCCAGAAGGAGTCCGTCTCCGGCTTGGTCACGGGATCCGCCTTGTCTGCCCACGAAGTAATGCTCCCTGCCTGGCGCCAAGGACGCGGCACCTTCCAGTTGGCGGTCTCGACGACACCCTGGTTAAGCAAGCTGGTCGGGTTGCCCTTTCTGCTCGAGTACCCCCATGGCTGCCTCGAACAAAAATCCTCCCGCCTGCTCGCTTATACTTTGCTCGGCGGCCTCCTGGAGTACCTTCCCGAAGTGCAGGCGCGACGAGCCTCGTACGAACACGTCATCGGCGAAACGCTGCGCGAGTTCGAGACAGCTCTCCTCCCGGACGGCCGCCTGCCCTACTGGGCCGGTGGCACCGAGCCCAATGATTTTGTCACCATCCAGACAGCCTGGTGTGTCCATCAAGCGGAGCAAGCGGGCTTCGCCGTTCCTGGGCGGCTCTCTAGCGAGCTCGCCGGGGCACTGGAGAAAATGGTCTCGGCCCAGATGGCGCTCTCGCCCACCTTGAGGGCGTTCGCCATATTTGCGCTGTCAGATGCTAAGGAGGAGACTTCGGACATCGCCGCTTCCGCCGCGACAGAGCTTTTCCTGCAGCGAGATAAACTGAGTGGCGAAGGGAAGGCGATGCTGGCGATTGCCATGCACCATCTCGGACTCGAGCAGGATAAGCAGCGGGTGCTCATCAGCGAACTTCCCAGCGACTTCACCACCATCAGCTTCAACCCGGAAACGTTTGCCTCCGCGACTCGCACCGAAGCACTCTGCGGATGGGCGCGACTTCTTGTCGAGCCGGAGAAGAGTGCCGAGGCGATCCGTGATCGCCTCTTCAAGTTGACGGAATCCTCCGCCAGTCTCTCGACCCAGGAGAATCTTTGGCTTCTGGTCACGTTCAACGCGATCATGAGGGCCACTCCGTTAGCGCAGCTTGCAGGTATCGATCCACCGCCCGAAACATTTTCTGCAAATGGAACGGCTGGGAGCTGGAGCAAGCAAGATCTCGCCAGGCTCGCGGACTTCGCGGTCACGGGTCTCCAGCCGGGCGGCAGTTTCGTCCTGAAAGCCGAATACCGCCCGCCGGGCAAAGAGGTCGTGCCAGTAGCGCGTGGGCTGAGCATCGACCGAGTCACCAAGAACCTGACCAACCCCTCGCGCGACGGCAGCGACCGAGCGCCCTACCAGCTCGGCGATCAGATTCTTATCTCGTATCGGATCTCGTCGGAAAAGCCACAGAGCTACGTCGTCATCGAAGATCCGCTCCCTGCCGGTCTCGAGGTCGTGAATCCCAATCTCGACCTCTTCGGTAAATTTTATGGTCTTCCGGCGGAAGCGGAGAGTGAAACCGCAGATCTCTCACACAGCGAGATGCGTGACCAGCAAACGAACCTCTATTTCGACGAACTCTCCGCTGGCACACGCAGCTATAGCGTCCTCGCGCGGGCTACCGCTGGCGGAGCTTTCGTCTGGCCGGCCACCCAGATCTCTCCCATGTACGATAGCCGCTTTTTTGGTCGGTCGGCCTCGAGCGAATGCCACGTCGCTGCGCAATGAACCGCGGTCGAACCGCAGCTTCGCCCTCCACCTCGAGGCGGCTGCCGACGGCATCTCGCGTGCTCGTCTCCATATTGCTGGCGGGCGCTCTCGTCAGTGCAGGTGTCAGCTATTTCATCCGCCGCACACCTCTCCCTGACGCGCTTGATAAGCCGGCGCCCGGCACGCCAGTGATCATGGATTTTCGCGGACGCTCGCTCGCGGTCCTCGCAACTTCCTTCGCCCGCGAAAGCTACCCCGAGGCCTTGCGGGACATGGGAGAGTGGCTTCCGCGCGCTACCGTCGGCCTCGAGGATCGACGGTTTTGGAGCCATTCAGGCGTTGACCTTCGCGCGACGGCCGGGGCGCTTCTCCGCAATATTCAAAGAGGACGTGTGGTTTCAGGCGCCTCCACGATCACCCAACAGCTCATCAAAATGTCCTCGGAGAACCCGGCGAGAACGTTTCCAGCGAAAATTCGCGAAGCTTCTGCTGCACTGCGGCTGGAAAGGAAGTGGAAGAAGTCGAAGATTCTCGAGGCGTATCTGAACCGATTAGATTACGGTAATCAACGCATCGGCCCGGCAGCCGCAGCAAGGGCTTATTTTGGCAAGCCGGCACGCGAACTTTCTTTGGCGGAAGCTATTTTCCTTGCAGGATTGCCGCAATCTCCTACCCGCCTCAATCCCTGGAAAAATCCCGATGCGGCGCTCGAGCGCTATCGTCGTAATGTCAGGCGTCTTGCGAAGGCAGGTTTGTTGCCGGTGGGTGCAACTGCCGAGTTGCTATTGAGCAATCCTCCGCGGGTTAGGCAGCACGATCCGCCCAATGAGGCACCCCACTTTGTCGGTCTGATTGGACAACAAGTTCGTTGGGAGGCGGACGAATGCGGTGGAGGCGGGAATATAGTCACTTCCCTTGACCTTGACCTTCAGCGACTCGCGGCACGCATTTTGCGAGAACATCATTCCGCCACCGCAGCGTTGGGCGTCAGTGATGCCGCCCTCGTGGTGATTGAGAATTCCTCGGGCGCGATTCGCGCTCTTGCCTGCGCGGGTGATGCTAGTCGCGCGTCCATCAATTCGGCGATAGAGCCTAGGAGTTGCGGTTCGACACTGAAGCCATTCCTCTACCTTGCCTTAATAGATCAGCGCAAGCTGACGGCCGCGTCGCTTTTGCCCGACACTCCCGACGCGATTACTGAGGTTTATCGCGACTACGATCCGCAAAACTACTCCAAACGCTACTTTGGCCAGGTGCGCGTGCGTGAGGCGTTGGGAAACTCGCTCAACGTGCCGGCCGTCGTCGCGTTGAGTCGAAATGGGGCGCGTGAAACCTTCGATTATCTGAAAACTTGGGGTTTTCATTTCCCAGGATCCTTCGACTCCTATGGCGCGGGCTTCATCCTTGGAAACGCGCCTGTGCGCCTCGTGGAGCTTGCAGGCGCCTACGCCGCCTTAGCACGCGGCGGAGAATTCTGGGCGCCGAGCCCCACTGCGAAGAGTCCTCGCGAGGTCCGCCGCCTGGCCTCCGGAGCGGCATGCGCGATCGTCGCTGACATCCTTTCTGACAATCGCGCGCGGACAGCGAGTTTTGGGGCTTCATCCCCGTTAAGTCTGCCGAAGCGCACGGCGGTAAAGACCGGGACCAGCTCGGGGTTTCGTGATGGTTGGTGTGTCGGCTTCAATCGGGATCACACCGTGGCCGTTTGGGCAGGCGCTCTGGACGGTCGCCCAATGCCTGAACTTCTCGCAGTTCGCTCCGCTGCGCCCGTTTGGGCAGCGATGATGATGTCGCTTTACGCTGCCGGAGATCGACCCTGGCCGAGCCTCGAAGAAAGTGCATCCCTGCACGCTACGGAGATCGCCGTGGAGACCGGTCTACTGCCAAGTCCAAAGGAGCCGGTAGTTCGCGAGTGGTTCTTGCCCGGAACAGAACCGTTGGTGCAGGCATCTGAAGTGTATGTGGACGGCGTCGTGCGTTTGCCTCCAGAATGTCACGCCTGGTCTCCTGGATCTCAGGACAAGCTTGCGGCTGCCGTTCAGCCCGACACGCTGAAGATTCTGTTTCCCAAAGACGGCGCGACATTCTCCTATAATCCCGCCATGTCGAAGACGCAGCAGATGCTGCCGCTGCAAAGTTCCTCGCCTGAATGCGAATGGTTTCTTAATGGCAAGAAGATCGAGCAGCCAATAATTCCCCTCGAGCGCGGCGCTTGGAAAGTGTCCGCGAAAGCGCGCGGTGAGGTCGCGGTGGCCAACTATGTGGTCGAGTAGAAGGGGGTGTCTCAAAACCAGGCGACGACCGCGGCGTGGGAATCCTTTGTGAAGGCACTTAGCTAATGACGGAGACTCCGTAAGTTATGCCGCGGTCATCTCGGCTCCGCGATCAAGAAATATCTGCTGGTTGCGGTTGCGTTCGCCACGCATTGCAAGATGGTGAATTATGAAAGACCCTGCCGCTCTTCTGAGTGCGTCACTCACGCCCGAGCAGAAGGCGCTCCTGCGTGAGTTGTGTGAGCAACTTGTCGATCAGGGTGCGGAACGCGTCACCTTGGAGCCACTCTATCGCGTCTTCTTGCCGCCGCGGCTCAACGATCCGAGATTGGATCTGCATATCGCGCACAGCGTCATTCATCGGTTTCATGATGGAACGCTAAATCGTTAATGAAACGCCGCGGATGCGAATCGTTCATCCACGCGATGTTTTATCCTCGCATTGCGTGATCCGCGGTGAGACACTAGTATTTAGGACTTCGATTTTGAAAGGATCAGCCGTGCATCCGGCATCTCCGCGAATGCTTCCCAAATGCTTGAGGCCTCTGTTGTCGAGAGCCAGTGCCGCGCTGGACAACATGACATGTCCAGAGCACTCGAAGTTCTGCCGTAGATGGGTGTGGCTCCGGAGCAGCCTGAGCGACGAGAGGCACCGGCTTGACAAGCTGGCGTTTGAGAGCCGTTTGCCAATTGGCAAATTGCCGCCCGTGGACGCATGAGCATCATCGTCAAGCGGCTGCCACAGAGGATCGAGCCCGATCCGCGCCGCACCATTGCCCGTTTCTTTACTCCGGGGGGAGATCCGCGTGCAAAATGCATCATCGAACGTCTGATGCGGCTGCCTGAGTCCGAAGCACTCCAACTCTTAGAGCGAACCGAGTCGGACTTCGGCAGAAAGCATCGGAACATTCGCAGCATCTTTCTTGAGCACTATCAGGCTGTCCGTAAGCTTTTGCCTGAAGCGAGTGCGGTCAGTGAGGCGCGCCAACTGCTCATCGGCGCTTACTTCACGATGGAGTATTCGGTGGAAGCGGCTGCGCTCTTCAATCCCTCCATGGTTCCAGCGCGAAATCAGGAAGGCCTTCCGAAAGGGAGCACGCGCTTTGCGATGAGCCTTCGTGCTACCGGCGAAGGGCACGTTTCATCCATCGTTTTTCTCAGGGGTGTGATCGACAAGAATTGCGACATCTCTATCGACGAACGAAGTCCGTTCATCCGTCCCTTGAAGATGACGATTCAACCACGTCGCCACGAAGTCTGGCGCCAAAGTCTGATCGCCGCGGGGGCACTGAGTAAGTCCGCCGCTAAAATTCTTTCCGGACTCGACGACGGATTCACTATCGAGGAATTGGCGCAGGCGCTGGAACGGGCGCGGAGTGGTTTTGAAAGTGCAAGCGAATACGAGGAGACCAAAGAAAACCTTCTCGCCGTCGCGCACGGAAACTATGATTTGGAGGTTCCCGCGGATGGCAACTGGTCGGAGGCGGTTATCTTCCCGACGTCTCAAAACGAGTCGCGCGGGATCGAAGATGCCCGCATGGTGCGATTTGTCGATGATGACAAATCCGATCGCTATTATGCCACCTACACGGCTTACAATGGATTCCGCATCTTTCCGCAGCTTTCCGAGCATGATGGAGGTCCCGTCTTAAAAATACGAACTCTTATGGGAACCGGCGCTCGGAACAAGGGCCTTGCGCTCTTCCCTCGGAAGATCGACGGGAACTATGTCATGCTTTCGCGCGTTGATGGCGAAAACCTTTTCCTGATGAAGTCGAAGGAAATTCGCTTTTGGGAAAACCCGATCTTGCTGAAGGCGCCAAAATTCTACTGGGAGCTCGTGCAAGTGGGCAACTGCGGCTCGCCAATGGAGACGGAGGAGGGTTGGCTGGTGTTGACTCATGGGGTCGGGGCCATGCGCCAATATTGCATTGGCGCGGTGTTGCTCGACCTCGAAGACCCCTCAAAGGTGATTGGCCAAACGCCCGAGCCGCTACTTGTGCCCACGGCGGATGAGCGCTCCGGCTACGTTCCGAATGTGGTCTACTCTTGCGGAGGACTAATCCACAACGACTTGGTCGTGATCCCCTATGCGATGAGCGATCGAGTGACGAGCTTTGCGACGGTCGAATTGCAGCCACTCTTGAAAGCAATCAAGGAGTAGCGGGATGTTGCATTGGCGCGGCGGGTCCGCGCCCCCGAAGGAGGATGTGGCAACCTCCGGACGAGTTAGCTGGATTCCAGCGCAGTTGCATCGTGAGGTTCGAGGCTTGGCGGCACCACCTCAAAGAGCGAGAAAACTTCTTTTGGAATGGCCATCGGTCGTCCCGACTGGCTCTCTACGAATACCCAGTTAGTTTCACCGCGATCACAGCGTGATCGGTCTCACGCAAAAGGAGGTATTTTCGCAGAGAACTCGCCTTGCGAAGATTCGAAACCCAGGTGCAAACCACGAGGCGATCGCCCGCAAATGCCGGCTGCAGATACTCAATCTGATGACTTCGCACCACCCACGATGCGCCGACCTTCCTGGTAACATCAGTACAACCGGTGGCGTCGGCATGGCCGACGGCGGCATCTTGCATCCAGCGCAAATACTCGACGTTATTGGCATGGCCATTCGCGTCGATAGCATCTTGGGAAATAAGGACGCTGTGGCGATACATCGAAGGAAGGTCTCTATTTTTCAATGAGAGTTGCGATGGCGTCTCGGTATGCGGGAAATACCGGCTGCCAACCTGTTTTGCGCAGCCTTTCGTTGCTGACACGTTTGTTGGTCCAGCCACGCTTTCGCTGCAGGTTGGCAGGTCCGTAAGATGGTAGCGGCCGATGGAAATGAGCGGCCAGCCACGAATAGACCTGTAGGGGAGTGGCCGGGGTGCTGTCGGTCACATTGTAGATCCCTGGTGTCGCACGATGTTGGACAAGCTGGACAATCGCCCGGGCGGCATCGTCGCGGTGAATTTGATTGATCCAGCGCATGCCATCTCCTTCTAGGACCGCCTCGCCGGCAAGAAACTTGCGCATGAGGACAGAACGACCGGGCCCGTAAAGACCAGAAAGTCGCGTGACCAATCCTCCCGCATTCAGCGCAATTGACTCAGCCTCCAACAAAATGCGGCCAGTTTCTCGATTCGGCCGCGTTTCACTGGTTTCATCAACCCACGATCCATCGATTTGTGCGTAAACGGATGTGCTGCCGGTAAAGAGCACTTGCCGTGGTGCCAAGGCTGTGAATGCATTCCTGAGGCCTTCGACATAGACCAGCCGGTACGACTCAGCTGTCGCTTCGTCCGGTCCGGCGCAATGCACCAGTGCATCAACATGGCGCCAAGCAGGTTCAATGGTAAAAGGTCCGGTAATGTCTATCGCGCGGACCTCGTATGGCTTTGCAGAGAGAGCTCGAAGTGAGTTGGGCCGGGCACAAATCCCGAGCACCTCCCAGCCGCCTTTAGAAAACAAAGTGGCTGCGGCTTCACCAAGGAAGCCGCAGCCCGCGATAACGACCCTGGGCAAAAGGCTTAGGGCAAGTTGAGACTAAAGCGGATCTTCATCTTCGAGCGCTTGGCATTGTTTTTTGCCTTGCGACGTGCCTTCTGGGTAGGCGTCTCGAACGCCCGCAGTCTGCGAACCTCATCAAGGATGCCCTCTGCATCGAGCTTCGACTTCAGGCGCTTTAAAGCCCGATCAATCGGCTCTCCTTTGCGAACGATCACTTCCGGCATATCTTCACCTACTTTCCAAAATCCTCCTGCGAAAGACCAAAAAGTATAGGAAGCGCGAACGATGGCGTCAAACGATCACTTAATAGAATTGCAAAGATGAGCGCCCGCAGCTAAAAGTCTGCAGCCGATGAAAGTTTTTCGCCTTACCGGATATCCGGCAGTGCTCCTGGCAGTTTGCCTGCTCCCCACACCGCAGCTCGTTGCAGAGTCGGTCCTCTCCGAACTAAGCGCATCCCAGAAGGGCTCAATGAAGGCCGGAGATCAGGTGGTCGTGATCGAGAATGTGGAGGGCAATGCCTGGCCTCGCGTTAAGGTTTATAGGTCGATCGAGGCTGATCCCGAGCAGGTGGCGGCTATTTTCTTCGATTTCGAAGAGGCTAAGTCCTTCGTTCCCAACGTCTTCAAGTCCGAGATTTCGAATCGGATCTCCCCCTGCATCATGGAAGTGGACTATGGCCTCGACGTTCCGATTTTTCCAGATGAGTTCTATACGGTTCGCAACAGCCTGCGATCGCTCGATGAGAATTCGTATCGCTTTGATTGGAAGCTTCTTAGAGCTGTCATGACCAAGGACAGCGTCGGTAATTTTCGAGTCGAGCCATGGGAGGGGAAGTCGCTTATTTGCTACCAGAACATGGTCACGCCCAGCTCAAACATTGCAGTCTTGTTGCGGGCTAGGGCGATCGACCAAATGAAGGAAACAACGAAAGCACTGGCAGCTCACATTGAAAAGGAGATAGCCACCAATCCTGCCGGGCTAAAGAGGCAGATCGCCACGTTGCGCGCCGCGCTTAGACAACAACCGTCGCCCCAGTTGACAAAGTTTTGAGCGTGTTCGCTGTGCCAGCGGTGGCCTGGTGGTTGAGCATGCGGGGTCCGAACGTCCTGGTTTGAAGAGGCACTTCAGATCCTGACCGCAGAGTGGCGCAGCCAGCGGGTTTTTCGAGAGGTTGAACGCGGTAGCGTAGTGGCTTTCTTCAGTTTGCCGTCGTCATGCCGCTGACAATTCTGCTATCGGATCGAGAGCCGCTAATCTTCAAGGCCGCCAGGTGGTTGATCACCCGGTCGGGGCAGCGGCCGCTCGATCTCAGTCATTGTGCGGTGCTCGTGCCCACCTCCGGTTCCGGGCGGCGTCTGCGGGCCGAACTGGTGCGATTGGCAGCCGACCGCGGGAAGGGGTTGCTTTCACCAGTTGTGCTGACACCAATGGGGTTGCTCCAGCGCGCCGCCGGTGACAAGATCGCCGGGCGCCTTGATGCACTGCTAGCGTGGACCCAGGTGATCTCCGAAGTCGCCGCCGAAAGCTTTCCCCTGCTCCTCTCGGGTTTTTCCGACCATCGCGCTTTGGCATCCCGAATTGGGCAGTCGTTGCGAGAGCTTTGCGCCCTGTTGGCTGAGGCGGGGCTCACCCCTGTTTCCGCCCACGCCCGATG
>DATDKN010000227.1:0-2835 GCA_036519995.1 Terrimicrobium sp.
CCAAAACGCGAGGCCATTCTCCAGCGTAGAGTCAATCCGCAGCCGGCCGACCGCGCAAACGTCTTCGCCGGCATAATTGACCGGCATCGGATAGACGTTGTCGGTCGGGTCGTCGCGCAGCTCGACCCCGCGGAAATTGACTATGGCCTGCCGAGCTTCCGCCAAGGTCACTCGCTCTTGAAACTCCGCGTTCACGGCAACGCAATGAGCGCGAAAGACCGGGACGCGCACGCATGTGACCGACGCTTTGAAGGTGGGCAGATGCATGATCCGTCGTGCTTCGTTCTGCAACTTCACTTCTTCCTTCGTGTAACCCGAGTCCAGAAAGGAATCCACCTGCGGGATGACATTGAAGGCAATCTGGTGTGGAAATACTTCACGCTCGATCGGCCGTCCGGAGATCATCGCTTTCGATTGCTGGCGGAGCTCTTCCATCGCCAGCGCGCCCGCTCCCGAAACGGCCTGATAACTCGCCGCAAACATCCTGGTGACTCGAAATTTGCGATGCAATGGATACAGCGCCATCAAGGCGATCGCCGTCGTGCAATTTGGATTGGCGATGATCCCTCGATGAGCTGCGACGTCACCCCCATTAATTTCCGGAACGACCAGGGGCACCTCAGCCTGCATCCGATGGGCAGAGGAATTATCGATGACAATGGCGCCCGACTGCACAGCGATGGGCGCGTACTCCAGCGAAATAGCTGCCCCCGCGCTGAAAAACGCAAGATCAACATCCTCGAAGGAGTTTACCCCGAGGGTTTGGACGGCAAGTTCTTGGCGTCGGAATTTGAAAGTCTTGCCGGCAGAACGCGCGGAGGCGAGAAGCTTCACAGACGAGGCGGGAAAGTTCCGCCGCTCGATCACGTGAAGCATTTCGATACCCACGGCGCCAGTTGCGCCAACGATTGCAACTCGATATTGTCGGGTCATAGGGAGAGACCATAATGAGTAACATCTCGTCGAAGGATGTCCACGTTCCATTGCATCTTCGCATTGACGCGACGCGACAGATTCTGCAGCTAATCCGCGGCGACAAGGTCGAGAAAAGCTA
This sequence comes from Terrimicrobium sp., assembly GCA_036519995.1. GTDB lineage: Bacteria > Verrucomicrobiota > Verrucomicrobiia > Chthoniobacterales > Terrimicrobiaceae > DASTFP01. Next base: position 1,055 of record DATDKN010000227.1, read on the forward strand.
CCCGATCTCAACCTCGAAGTTCGGTCTTGGTTTCGAACCGGGAAGCAACAAGACTCCCCTCGGGCGCTTTGTCGTTAGTGAAAAAATCGGCGCGGATGCCATCCCGGGCGCTGTCTTCAAGAGCCGCCTGGCTACTGGGGAAATTGCCTCGCAAGGCGGCGATGAGGATCTGGTCCTCACGCGCATACTTTGGCTGGCCGGTCTGGACGAAAGTAACGCCAATACCAAGGAGCGCTATATCTACATTCATGGAACCAATCAAGAGGGGCTGCTTGGCACACCAGCCAGCCACGGATGTGTCCGCATGAGCAATGCCGACGTCGCCGAGTGTTTTGAACAAATATCTGAAGGAACTCCAGTGGAGATCGTTACGTAATATTTTTATTTGTGACAGTGAAAAGGTCGGCTAGCGGGATTGCGGGAGCGCCCGAAGATACTCCGGTCCCGTCGGGCAGATATTAAGTAACTCGCAGTGCGGGCAATCGGGTTTGCGAGCGAAGCATCGACGACGGCCGTGCCAGATGAGCCAATGGCTCAGCAGAGTCCATTGATCGCGCGGGAATAACCTCATAAGGTCTTGCTCAATTTTTAGCGGGTCGCGGTTTTGCGTTAGACCGAGTCGAGCGGAAACGCGTGCGACGTGAGTATCGACGACTACTCCTTCGTCGATGCCGAAGGCATTGCCCAAGACAACATTCGCCGTCTTGCGGCCGACTCCCGGAAGCGCGGCAAGGGCGTCGAGTGAGCGTGGAACCTTACTCCCGTGCTCAGCCACGAGCTTTGCCGCCATGGTGCGGATATTCTTTGCCTTATTGCGAAAGAATCCGGTTGAACGGATTATTGTCTCAAGTTCTTCCTGCGGTATGTCCGCGTAGTCCCTGGCCTTCTTGCAGCGCGCAAAAAGAGTCTTCGTGACGATGTTGACCCGCTTATCGGTGCACTGCGCCGACAAAATGGTCGCGACGAGAAGCTCAAGCGGATTTCTGAAGTCGAGTTCGCAATGGGCGTTAGGATAAACCTCCCGAAATCGGCGAGCCAATTCACGAGCTCTTGCAGGAGGTGCCATGCAGGGAATGGAGCAACGACTACTGAGGATGCTGCTATTTTAGCGTTCGGAGTATATCCTGAATCGAGACGCGGCAGCCGCAGGTCTGCAAGTCTCCGCCGCCGTAATACAGATCGAGCGTGCCATCTCCGTTGTCGATGAGCCCGCTGTGAAAGACGATGTTTGGCAGGAGACCTTCGCGTTCGTAAGGAGCTTCCGGAATCAGAAAGGGCTCACGGGAACGCGCAATGACTCGCCAGGGTTTCTCGAGATCCAGCAAGAGCGCACCAGTGCAGTAGCGCGTATTTTCATCGCATCCGTGGTAAAGCTCGAGCCAGCCTTCGGGCGTCTTGATCGGTGAGGCGCCGGCACCTACCCGTTGGCTGTCCCATTTCCCGCGTCGGGGGCCGATGACGGCCTGATGGCGCCCCCAGTCGAGCAAGTTGTCGGATGAGGCCAGCCAGATTGCCAAGCTGCCGACGAACTTCGCGGCCGGTCGATGCAACGTGTAGTAGCGTCCGCCGATCTTCTCGGGAAAGATCGCTACGTCTTTGTTGTCGGGCCCGAAGATCACGCCAAGCTTTTCGAAGGCGCGGAAATCCCGCGTTCGTGCGAGACAGGTCACTACGCCAAGCTCCGATACCCCGGTGTAGTTGATGTAAAAAGTGTCTTCGAGCTTTGTGATCCGAGCGTCTTCGATGCCGTATGTTTCGTAAGGCCCGGAGGCGCTGAGGGA
>DATDKN010000228.1:0-12131 GCA_036519995.1 Terrimicrobium sp.
TTCCGGGTTCCGTATTCATCGATTCCAGCGCCTTTCGAAAAATGGCGCGAGCGGGCTTTTCGCAGCCGAGTTCGCTCGAAATGAAAAGGCTTTCAAACTTTGCCAAGACGCCGAGGTTGTCGAGAACACGGCGCAGCCGTCCGTCGAAGTTCGAGATCACGGCCAGACGATAGCGGCGGTGCAGCCGGTCGAGGCATCTGCCCGCATCCTCATAGAGGAGCCAGATCCCCGGCTGCGCGAAATGCGTATAGAGCTCGCTAAACCAACCTTCCCCATCAATGTTGGCAGCCGAGGGGGATGCGGCTCGCAGCACGTCCAGGGCGAGTGCCCGCCACCACGGACGATCGTCGTCTTCTCGCGGACCAGATGAGGGAGGACGCGCTGGACGCGCTCTCCAGACTTCGCGAAAGGCGGACTCCAGTCGCGCCTCGTCTACCTCGAGGCCGTAGTTTCGTGCGATCAGGGCATAGTGCCACCCGACGGGACGGGCGAGGTAGATCAACGTGCCAGCCGCGTCGAAGAAAATGACGTCTGCTTCGCCCTTGACCTTGCCTAGCTCGGCGTCCATATTATTTCACTCCCAACCATGCGAAGAAGCGGGTTCCCATCCCGCTTTTTTCATCTTGGGAAGGACGATTTATGAATTCCGAACTCATAGCGATGCTTGACTACCTCGAGCGCGAACGAAGCATCAAGCGAGAGGTGCTGGTCGAGGCGATATCCAGCGCGCTGCTCACGGCTTCGAAGAAGAACTTCACTTCCGGAACCCGCGAGCTGCGCATCGACATCGATCCGAAATCTGGCGCCATTCGTGCACTCGCCAAGCTCATTGCGGTCGAACGTGTTCAAAATCCGCACGATGAGATTCTTATAACGAAGGCCCGTGCGCTCAAGCCAGGTATTCAGGCCGGGGACGAGATTGAGGTCGAGGTGACGCCGCGGGATTTTGGACGCATCGCGGCGCAGGCGGCGCGCCAGGCCATCAATCAACGTATTCGCCAGATCGAAAAGGATATGATCTATGAGGAGTTCAAGGATCGGGCCGGCGAGATCGTTAGCGGAACCGTCCGCCGCTTTGAAAAATCCGATGTCATCCTGGATCTCGGAAAATTCGAGGGGACAATGCCTGCTCGTGAGAGGGTCGTCACCGAAGAGTACAGTGTCGGAGACCGACTTCGGGCCTACGTGGTCGCGGTGGACAATGCCTCCCGTGGTCCGGAGATCATTCTTTCGCGCAGTCATCCCAATTTTGTCCGTCGCCTGTTTGAGATCGAGGTGAGTGAGATTGCCGACCGGACTGTCGAGCTGAAGGCGATCGCGCGTGAGGCGGGATATCGGACAAAGGTTGCCGTACACAGCGCTGATCCCAAGGTCGATCCCGTTGGCGCCTGTGTCGGAATGCGCGGGGCCCGCGTCAAGAACATCGTCCGGGAACTTAACAACGAGAAGGTGGATATTATCCGCTGGGATCCCGATCCTCTCAAATTCGCGGCTGCCGCCTTGAAGCCGGCCAATATTCGCAGTATTTCACTCGACGAAGCGACTCACACCGTCCATGTCCTCGTTGGAAAAGACGATCTCTCCTTGGCGATCGGAAAACGCGGCCAAAACGCGCGCCTGACCTCGAAACTAACTGGTTGGGACGTGGATATTGAAGAAGACAAGACGGCTGAGCAGGTATTGGAATCTCAGAAAGCACAGGCGGCTCACTCGATGGCCGAGGGGCTCGGGATCAGTGAGGCCGAGGCGCAAACCCTCGCAGCTGGCGGGATGAATTCGATCGAAGTCATCTTGACTTCGGGCGCCGAGGACATTGCCGGATTACTTGGGTGCGATCTCGACAGAGGCCAAAAGATCCTCGATGCCGCGCGCGCCTCGGTGCAGCCGCAAGAGACCGCTGCTTCGTAGGGCATGAATCCTCCACACTTTCCTTTGCATGGCGACTACAAAATCCGAGGACAAAGCAACCAAGTCTAAGGCGCCGCCTGTCTCGGCCGCTGCCAAGAATCCGGCAGTCGAAGAGGCACCGACGGAGCTCCCACCGGCACCAAAGACGCCTGCCGAGACGCTGGACCTTCTCGAGCCAAAGAAGAAGGTGAAGCGCCGCGAAACGGATGGTAGTGCCTCCAAACCGGTTCTTCCGCCAATTCAGAAGATCCAGGCCAGACCTCCGGCAAAGCCGACATCGGTTGTGCAAAAGGAGCCCGAGCCGGTGCCGCCGAAGGAGGAGGCTGCCCCTGAACCGGCCGCCGAAGCACAAGACACCACGGTTGAGCCGGAGACCGGCAAGAAGGTGATCCACCTAAAGACCTCGATTACCGTGAAGGACTTGGCCCCGTTGATTGGCATCAAGCCCTTTCAGGTTATCGCCGATCTGATGTCCCTTCAGATATTTGCCAATATTAACCAGACGCTGGAGCTCGATACTGTCGCTAAGCTTTGCGAGAAGCACGACTTCGTTCTCGAGCGCGAGAAGAAGGATACTTCCAAAGGTCATCACAAGCAGGAGCTCAAGGTTGAGGTCCCCAAGGAACCCGAGAAGCCTCGTGAGGAGGCCCTCAAGCCGCGTGCGCCCATTGTGACCTTCATGGGCCACGTCGACCACGGCAAGACCTCTCTTCTTGATGCGATTCGCAAGACTCGGGTAGCGGCCGGCGAAGCAGGTGGCATCACGCAGCACATCGGCGCATACAGCGTGGAACGCAATGGCCAGACTATTACTTTCCTCGACACGCCGGGGCATGCTGCGTTTACCGCTATGCGAGCCCGCGGCGCTAACGTCACCGATATTGTCGTGCTCGTGGTGGCCGCTGACGATGGCTTGATGCCCCAAACGATTGAGGCCATCAACCATGCCAAAGCCGCGAAGGTTCAATTGATGATCGCGATCAACAAGATCGATCTGCCGACCGCGAATGTCGACAAGGTTAAGACGCAACTCCAGGAGAGGGGTCTTACGCCGGAGGATTGGGGAGGCGACATCATTTGCTGTCCCGTCAGTGCCACCAAGGGGACCGGGATCGACAATCTGCTCGAGATGATCAGCCTGCAATCTGAGGTGCTCGAGCTGAAATCGGATCCGCGGGCGACACCACGGTGCACAGTCATTGAAGCCCAACTCGAACAGGGTCGGGGACCCACAGCGACCGTCATTGTGCGCATGGGCACGTTGCGGGTAGGCGATGCATTCATCTGCGGTAATTACTGGGGGAAGGTCAAACAGCTTATCAGCGACACCGGAAAGCCGATTAAGGAGGGGGGCCCGGCGACGCCTGTAAAGGTGCTCGGCTTCAGCGGCCTGCCGAATGCAGGAGATGAATTGGTGGCCATGGAAAGCGAGCGTGCGGCGCGACTCTTGAGCGAAGAGAGGCTCTTCGAGATTCGCAACAGCAAGCTCGCGGCGCCGCAGCGCGCCACCCTCGAGAACCTCTTTGCTAATATCGCCGAAGGGCAAAAACCGACCTTGCAAATGGTCCTCAAGGGCGACGTGCAGGGCTCGGTGGAAGCGCTCGTCGGAGCGCTTAAGGAAATTCCACAAAGCAAGATTACGCTCGATATCATCCATTCGGCGGTCGGGCCGATCACCGAGTCCGACGTTCTCTTGGCGAGCGCCTCAAATGCGGTGATCATTGGATTCAGCGTCAAGGTCGAGAACAACGCCTCCACCGTCGCAAAGAGAGAGGGCGTTCAGATCAAGCTCTATAGCATCATCTACGAGTTGATCGACCAGGTGAAGGAAGCAATGGCCGGAATGCTCGAGCCCGAGCTGCGCGAGACGGTCATCGGCCACGCTGAAGTGCGTCAGGTATTCGATCTTTCCAAGGGCAAGGTGGCGGGGTGCTACGTCAGCGATGGTCGGATCAGTCGAAGCGCGCGTGCTCGGGTGCTTCGGAAACGGCAGCCGATTTATGACGGCGGCATTGGGACGCTCAGACGTTTCCAAGATGACGTCAAAGAGGTCCGCGCCGGTCTGGAGTGTGGCATCAAGCTGGGTGATTTTTCGGAGTACTTGCCTGACGATATCATCGAGTGCTACACGCTTGAGAAGGTCCCGCAGCAGCTTTGAAATACAACCGCGGCGCGCGCGCGTGATTTGTCTGGCCCCCCGCTGCCCCATTCTTGGCATTGTATTTGCCAGCCTCTTGCTCGCGACCCTGGCTTCGAGTCAGGAGACCGCGCCTCTACTCGAAAACAGCGGGTTCGTCGAAAACCCAAAACCTACCTGGGAGACCCAGCGAAAAGCACGAACCTTCGTCCTTGGGATCCCCGCTCCTCGTGGGCAAATCACCGACCGATTCGGAAAGCCACTGGCTCAAACCCGACTGAGCTACAACCTGGCGATTAGCTTTCCCGCGCCGCTCGATTGGCCTGACAGCAAGATCCTCGCCTTCGCCAAGCAACAGATTACGCTCGCGAGCGGACTCTTAAAGAGAGTAGTCCCAATCTCGGACGAGGTAGTTCTCAATCATTATAAGAATCGCGGAGTGCTGCCACTCGACATTGTTGAGGATCTCAGTCCTCAGGAACTTGGAGTGGTTCAGCGAGGTGTCACTCCGAACCTGGTTCTGCGGCAGACGTACGTGCGCTTCTATCCAAACGGTCCGCTGGCTGGCCATATCGTCGGTTATACCGGCCGTGAAGCGCCGCTCTCGGTGCGACCGATCGAGAACAACGATCTCCTCTTCTCTGACAGCGAGGGCCGTGAGGGTCTCGAGCAGATTTTTGACAACGAACTTCGCGGGCAGGTCGGTCAACTCCATGTCACTTATGACGCTGCCGGCAACAAGACCTCGGAGCGAATCGCCCGCCCGCCCGTTCCGGGCTACAATGTCATTACCACCCTCGACGAAGATCTTCAGCGCATCTGTGAAAACGTGCTGGCGAAGAATTGTAAACGAGGCGCCTTCGTCATCATGGATCCCAATAACGGCGAGATCCTGGCAATGGCCTCGCAACCGGGCTTCAATCCCAATGAGTTCGTGCCGGTCGTAAAGAAGGAGGTATTCGATAAATACAGCAATAACGAGGCTGCGCCGCTCATCCCGCGAGCCTATCGCTCGGCCTACCCGCCTGGTTCAACCTTCAAGGTTGTCGTGGGCTTTGCTGCTCTCGAAAGTGGAAAGGTTACTACCGAGAACCGATTCGATTGCCCGACGGCGATCACCATCGGCGATCATACCTTCAAAAACTGGAAGAAAAGCGGTGCGGGGACCCTCAATTTCGTCCAGGCGCTTACCCAATCTTGCAACACTTGGTTCTATCAGGTCGCTCTGAAAATTGGAGCTGATCCGATCATCGAATACGCTCATCGTCTTGGCCTCGGAAAACGGACCGGAATTCCCATCTATGCCGAGAGCGAGGGAAACATTCCTACCGACGAGTATATGATGCGCGTCCACAAACGCGCTATCAAGCGAGGCGACGTTGCTAACATGGCCATCGGTCAGGGGGACATCTTGATCACGCCATTGCAGATGACGCAGGCATTGAGCGTGATCGCTTCCACAGGAAAGTTTCATCAAACGCGTCTGGTGAAGCAGGTGCAGAGTCTGGACAACAAAGTGGTCGCCGTGTATCCGGATCGGCTCCGCGAGAGCATTCCGGTCTCGACACAGAACGACAAGGCTCTACGGCGTGCGCTGCAAAACGTCGTCTACGACGGGCAGGGGACCGCTCATACCGCTCAGGTCAAGGGCGTTCGGGTTGCCGGCAAGACGGGCACGGCTCAATGGGGTCCGGAGGCCAAACAGCGCACCGCCGCATGGTTCGCCGGCTTTGTCCCGGCCGAAAATCCGGAGTATGCCTTTGCCGCTCTCTACGAGGGTGAACCGAATGATGATTCCGTGCATGGCGGCTCGCATGCGGCTCCTCTGGCGAGAAAAGTATTCCGTGAGGTCTACAAGCTGAAAAAGACGCGCGATGGCACAGCTGCCGGGACCCCCGCACCAGCCGAGGATAAGGAGGAAAAGGAAGACAAGGAAGAAGAGGAGGCCCCGCCTCCTGCGCAGGATCAGTCAAACTAGAGCGCTCTAGCGCTGTCCTCGTCAGGGCGCGCCTAGGTGGGCCACCCGCCGCAAAGCCCCCCGAACGGTGAGGGCACTGTCGCCATAGCGCCCTCGACGATGCAACACCGCCGCCAGAGAGCGCGCTCATCTCGGCACCGGGGGCTCGTTGAGACTTTTCAAAATCCTACACGAAGTAGGTATCTTCGTGCGAGTACGCCGGCGCGCAGCAGCAAAGAAAGCGCAGACGTCTGGAGGCGGTGATTTGGTGCCACGCACCTGGCGGGATGAGGATCGCATCACCGGCCATGACCGAACGGGCCTCACCATCAATCTCCATCGTGCCTTCGCCTTCGAGAAGGAAATAAAACTCCTCGCTTAGCTTATGGTAATGCCGTTCTGTTGAGCTACCGGCTGCAACACTGGCTTCGGCGAGGCTTTGATTACGCACCGGCGCATTTGTGCTGTCCAGGATGCTGCGAATCCGGGAACCATCCTTGGTCGTAAAAGGTTTTTGACTGGATACGTTCAGGACAATCATCGAGAGTTCGCGCCTATGAAGTTTTACGAAGGTTGCACCGCCTTAATTACCGGAGCTTCTTCCGGATTGGGAGCGGAATTTGCCCGGCAACTCGCACCCGATGTTCACGCGCTCGTCTTGGTGGCTCGGCGCTTGGAGAGATTGGACGGACTGAAAAGCGAACTCGAGAGCGCTTACAAGAACTTGACGGTCTACGTTTACGGTGCCGATCTCGGTAGCGAGGATCAGCGGCTCGCCTTTGTCGAGTGGCTCGCTTCGCAAAACCTGAAGGTCCACTTCCTCATCAACAACGCGGGCTTGGGCGACCAAGGGACATTTGATTCAAGTGATTGGAATAGAATTAAGGCCATACTCGAGGTGAATATCTCCGCTCTTACTCACCTCACTCACCTGCTCCTCCCGTCGATGACATTGAGCGGTCGGGCGGCGATCCTCAATGTCAGCTCGGTGGCTGGCTTTCTTCCCTTGCCGAATATCGCCGTTTACGCCGCCACCAAGGCGTATGTGACAAGCTTGTCGGAGGCGCTGGCGATCGAACTGCGTCCGAAGGGGATAACCGTCACGGCATTGTGTCCAGGTCCGGTCGCCACGGAATTTCATTCTGTGGCGCGGCGCCCCGGCATCGGGACCCCCGAATCCCACGTCGATTCGATGCCGGCCTTCGTTGTGACCCCGGAGGAGGCGGTGCGAGCGGCCCTGGTGGCAGTTTCTCGCGGCCGCGCGCGCGTGGTGCCGGGGCTCCTCCTCTGCATTGCGATGGGCCTCACGGCGGTCGTGCCTTTCTTCATTACTCGAGAAGTGCTCAGGGCTTTGCGGAAGAAGCTCTGAATCCCTGTGGATCATGAATCAGCCATTGACAAGATTGCTGTCGCTCAAAATGCTTCTGCTGTGAATAAACTCACAAAAACGTCCGGCGTTCGGCGGGAAAGTGCGGCGTTCGCTCAGACGCTCGAGCTCATCAATCCGCATCTCTATTCGGTTGAAGCGAGAATTCGAGAACAGGCGCGCGCATTTGACCCGGCGGTCGAGGGTTACGTGGCTTATCTCTGCGAAAAGGGTGGTAAGCGTTTGCGGCCGGTTCTCGCCCTCTTGGCGGGCGGGGCTTCCGGGCACATTACCTCCGGACACGTCGATCTCGCGGTGATCGTTGAGATGGTTCACATCGCGACTCTTGTTCATGACGATATTATGGATGGGGCGGAGTTGCGGCGTGATCAGCCGACCGCCAATGCCAAATGGGGCAACTCCATCAGCGTTCTGTTGGGAGACTGCCTCTTCGCTCATGCGTTGCGACTGGCGACAGGTTTCAGCAACAATGCGATCTGCCGGCGCATAGCGGATGCCGCCTCGGACGTTTGCTCGGGCGAGATCATTCAAACTCAGCGGCGCTATGATCTCAAACTGAGCACGGCAGACTATTACCGGATCATCGAGATGAAGACAGCCGCGCTCTTTTGTGTCGCCAGCGAGTTGGGGGCCTTCATCAGCGAAGCCAACCCAGGCGTCATCGGGGCCCTGAAGAACTTCGGTTTGAAGGTTGGCACCGCCTACCAGATCTATGACGATTGCCTGGATCTGACCGGAAGCGAAGAAGAGACTGGAAAGACGCTTGGCACCGATATCCGCAAAGGAAAGTTTACCCTTCCGGTCCTTCTTACGCTGCAAAATCGACAGGGTCTCGACTTGAGTAGACTGCATGACCTGTTGCTACGCGAGGAAGATGTGGATGAGGAACTTCTCGCCGATCTTTTACACCGAGCGGGTTCGATTGCCGCCGCAGCCCAGATCGCTAAGCGGATGCTCCATGAGGCGCGCCAGTCGCTCGATGCTGTTCCAGTCAACCGGTACGTCAACGGCCTTCAAGCAATCACCGATCATTTAATCGGTTTGGTCGATCAGTTGCGGTAGGTTGAGGCGCGCTTTGAGCCAAGCAGCGCCGCACGAGGAACGCTCCCCCATGCGCATCCGGGAAATCCCTCTAAGCGACCGTCCCCGGGAAAAACTAGCTGCCCATGGAGCCGGCTGCCTCACGGATGCCGAATTGCTAGCGATCTTTCTTCGCACCGGCGTGAAGGGCAAGAGCGCGATCACGCTCGCCAGCGAGCTGTTGAGGAAAAAGGGATCGTTACGTGTGCTGTCGCGATCATCGGCGGGCGAACTTGCAAAAGCGGCGCCGGGGATAGGCCCGGCAAAGGCAGCCGAGCTCGCCGCCGCTTTCGAACTCGGCAAGCGCCTGGCCAGGGGAGGGGCCGAGCGACCGGTGCTGGACAGTGCCGCAGTTATTTACGAGACCTTTGGCGCCGAGCTTCAGGCTCGTGATCGCGAAGTGCTTCGCGTGCTGTTGCTGGACACGAAATTGCGACTGCTGGCCTGCGAGGACGTTGCCCTCGGTTCGCTGAACGAATGTATCGCGCACCCGCGTGAGATTTTCCGGCCCGCCATCATGCACTCTGCCTACGCGGCAATTCTTGTCCACAACCATCCTTCCGGCGACCCTGCCCCGAGCCAGGCCGACAATCGCCTGACCAGGCAGTTGGGTGACGCAGCGAAGCTTCTCCAGATCAATTTTCTGGATCATATCATAATCGGTCTGCCGGATGGCGGGAGAGTGCCCTACTTCAGCTTTCGCGAAGCAGGCGTGTTATGAAGATTCATCCGACCGCCATCGTGGACCGCGAAGCGGAATTGTCCGAAGACGTCGAGATTGGCCCGAACGCACTGATCGGAAAAGGCGTCAGGCTGGGCGCGGGATGCGTCGTTCAGGCCAACGCAATTCTGGAAGGCTCGACCATTCTCGGCGCGCAAAACTTCATCGGCTACGGCGCTGTTATCGGGGCGACGCCCCAAGACTTCGCCTTCCGCAAGACGGTGTCCAGTCAAGTCCGTATCGGAGACGGCAACACGTTTCGGGAATACGTGACGATCCATCGTGGAACGAAGGAGGGCTCCGCCACCGTGGTTGGCAACAATTGCTATCTAATGGTCGGCACTCACCTTGGACACAATGTCCGGTTAGGTGATAACGTGGTCATTGCCAACAACTGCTTGCTCGCAGGTTATGTGGAAGTCGGTGACGGCGCTGTGCTCGGAGGGGGGACCGTATTTCATCAGTTTCTGCGCATTGGACCGCTCACGATGGTGCGCGGAGGGACCCGCTTCGGTAAGGATATTCCCCCTTACGTTTCCGCCGACGGCGAGAACATGCTCTCAGGAGTCAACGCCATCGGATTGCGCCGGGCCGGCTTGCAAGCAGATACCCGCGCGCAAATCAAACGAGCCTTTAAGCTCGTCTATTGGAGTGGAATCAACATCTCCCAGGCGCTCGAACGCGCCAAATCCATGAGTTGGAACCCGCAGGCGCAAGTCTTTTTCGACTTTATCGCCAGCTCCAAACGTGGTGTCTGCTCGGCCAACCGCGTGCCGGAAGTAGAGGATATACAAGGATAGCGTAAGCCGCTGAAACGAAGCCCAATATCACCTTTGATACGTTCATCCTGGAATTCGCTCGAACGGCGATGGAGGCGCGACGATGCCACGTCCGCAGGTGCTACGCGCCAGCGTTGCGAGCGGTCCCCATCGCCGAGCGAACTTTTAACGACCCGCTCCATGGTCAAGAGATGCTTCTGCAACAATCGTGTCGCTAACCACTGCGCCCCGGCCTTCGAAGGCGGTCGGCCCACCTAGGCGCGCCCCGTCGGGGACGCCGCCGCTACAATTTTTTTTCTGAAAAGTCCGATGTCTTGATCCAGGTCAAGGAGGACCCCGGGCGATTCGCTATTCTAGCGATCGAATCGTCAACGCTCAGAAGGAGGCATATGTTATCGCAGCGGACCATCGACATTGTCAAAGCAACGGCTCCGGTGCTCGAGGAGCATGGAGAAACCCTGACTCAGCACTTTTATAAGCGAATGTTCGCGCACAATCCGGAGGTTGCTCCGCTGTTTAATCCCGCTCACCAGCGAGCAGGTTCGCAACAGAAGGCCCTGGCGGCGGCGATCTGCGCTTATGCCGCCAATATCGACAATCTGGAGGTTCTCGGCGGAGCGGTCGAACTTATCGCGCAGAAGCACGCCTCCCTGCGCATCCTGCCCGAGCACTATCCCATTGTTGGCGAAAACTTGCTCGCTTCGATTCGCGAGGTCCTTGGCGCGGGAGCGACGGACGACGTGATCGCCGCATGGACGGAAGCCTATGGATTTCTTGCAGAAATTCTCATTGGCCGGGACCATCAACTCTATGCCATGCACGCTAAGACCCGCGAAGGGTGGGTCGGCTTCAAACCGTTCCGAATAGCTCGCACGGCGCCAGAAAGCGAGGTCATTATATCATTTTATCTGCAGCCCGCGGATGGCGGCGGCTTGCCTCTGTTCAAGCCTGGCCAATACATCACCGTTCGCATTCCGGATGATCGCGGGCAAACGACCATGCGCAACTACAGTCTTTCGAATGCCCCGGGCGAAGATTACTTTCGTATCAGCGTAAAGCAGGAACCCAAGGGCTTCGTCTCCGGCTTCCTGCATAAGAGCGCCAAGGAAGGGACTCAGCTTGAAGTCGGGCCTCCCTGCGGGGAATTTTTCATCGATCTGACCGAGAAACATGAGCGTCCGCTGATGCTGCTCTCGGCGGGAGTCGGCATTACGCCGCTGCTTAGCATGCTTTTGAGCGTTCTGAAAGCTCAGCCGGATCGCGAAGTCTTTTTCGTTCATGGCGCTCTGAATGGGCGAGTCCATGCCTTCCGGGACCTCGTGCGGGAGCTTGCCAGCCGCCACCCGAACCTCAAAGTTCACTATCGTTACAACGAAGCCAAAGACGAGGACAGGGCTATGCGCTGGCACGACAGCGAGGGGCTCATCGACGCCGAATTACTCGAAGATATGCTGCCAGATCGAGACGCAGACTATTATTTCTGCGGACCGAAGCCCTTCATGATGGGAATCTATCACAATTTGCTCAAATGGGGCATTCCTGCGTCGCAGGTTCACTTCGAATTCTTTGGGCCGCGTCAGGTGCTGGAAGGCGCCGAAGACGAGGCAGCATGATTCATTTGTCCCGGCGCGTGCTCCAATGCCTCGCCAAGGAGCTTGCGCATGAAGGTTTCAAGCCGCAGCGGGTTGAGGACGACGATTGTTTTGCCCGATGTGCGAATAAGCTGTTTGCCGCGAAGAGAAGTCAGCATACGCGAGAGCGTCTCGCTGGTGATATTCAACTCGGCCGCCACAATACGTTTGGGGTGTTCAAGCTCGATCTCGAATGGGATGTTTTCATGGGGAACAGGGCATTGTCTCAACAGCCAGTGAATGCAGCGCGCTTCCGCATTCTTGAGAGTGAGATCATCGAGAAGCGCGACGACGCCGCGCAGATGCTGGCTCATCGACGCAAGCATTCTCAATGCAAGCTCCGGCCGTTTGCGCAATAGCGCGACGAACTCCGCTCTCGGAACAAGAATCACCGCGCTCGACGCCAACGCACGCGCGTCGGCGGGATAGCCTTCGCCGGAAACGAGGGCTGGCTCTGCAAAGGAGTCGCCGGAATGAAAGACATGGATAATCTGCAGCTTGCCTGCGGCGCTAACGCGCTGGACGCCGATC